>NZ_RZSN01000182.1:0-11134 GCF_003997315.1 Mesorhizobium sp. M1A.F.Ca.IN.020.04.1.1 | reverse complement strand
GCGCGCGGGCTCGTGATCGCTGGATTTAAGCGTAAGCTCTGAAATCGTCATGTGTCGAAGCCCTCAAAGGCTCCGAACATCGTCCTTCACGCCGATCACCGAAAGGTGCCGTCGGGACATCGCTTACCAAAATCCGGCCTCGACCGCGTGCACCGGTAAGCGCGGGATCAGTTGTTTCGTTATAGGCGACCATCTGCCCCAACCGCGCCCTTGCCTATTGGTTCCGCCGTGCATTCGCGTTGCTCGCCGATCCGTTGTCTCGCCAGACGCTGACGATGTTCGGCTGCCTTCACGTGCCGCAGGCCGCCGTTCTCGCCACGCGGCGGACCGGACGGTGCAAAAGTTCGCTTTTGTGGATCAAAGTAGCCCGGCCTGCCGGGCGGGGTTGGGGGCTTGACATACAGGCCGGGCCCTTACCCCGCGCAGCGGGGCAGAGTTCCATTATGCGCCGCGCTTGCGGCGACCGACATTAACATTTTCTAAGACTTGAAAAGCCCGTCGCAGCTAATGAGCGTAAGCGACGGGCTTTGTGCTGCCGAGACGGCTACGTCCCAACGGTAAACGACCGCTCCCATAACAAGTCATGGCCGCGCAGTCAGTTCCAATCTTGGACAGCCCACCCGAGGAACGTGACGACACCAGCGACGTTCCGGTAAATGGCAATCGACGATGATATCGAAATGGCCAGGCGGCATGTTCACGAAGGCGAGCGGCACCTTCGCCGTCAGCACGAGTTGGTTGCCGACCTCAGCGATCAGGGATTGCCGACCGATGACGCCCTGCGCTCCCTCCAGCTGCTTGAAGACATGCAGGCGATGCATCGGCAGCACTTGTCGCGGCTGCTGCGCAGAGCCGAAAATGGCTAGGAGGATTCCTGCCTTGTCGGGCCGGACCATGGGTGTCTGCACTTGATCTGGTGACAGGTCATGATCTGCCATGAGTGCGCCGGCCGAGACGATCGGAATCTGCAATTCAGCAAAACACTGTAACGCCGACAAGCGCAGGGACTGGACGCCCTGCCTCCAAATGCTCCGACTATTGCTCGTCCTTTGGGGCAACCTGCACCAGCTGCAAAAGCCCTAGCACGATCAGCGCCAAGACTGTGCCAAGAATTGCGATCTGCCAGAACCCGAGACCCACTGCCAATCCAATGGCACCGGCCAGCCACATTCCCGCGCCGGTCGTCAGCCCCTGAACCTCCCCTTTGGAGAAGAATATTAGCCCCGCAGCCAGGAATGCGACGCCGGCAGTTGTGGCTTCAATCAGGCGGATGGGGTCAATGGCTATCTCCTGGCCATCGAAGACGGGGAGATGGGTGATTTCGATGGCCAGGATGGCGATCAAGGCGGTTGCTAGACAGATCAGGATATGCGTCCTCAGCCCGGCCGGCCGGTTACGCCATTCGCGCTCCATGCCGACGAGTGAGCCAAGAACCGCAGCCAGCAAAAGCCTGGCTGAAATTACGGAAAATGGCAGCCAGGTTTGCTGCCCGAAACGTTCAACAAGCTCATCCATGAGCGCCAGAACGTATCTGTGGGCTGCCCGGTTCCTTCCGCAGGACGCCGGGATGTCCCTGCAATGCATATCGCCGGCAAAGCGCCGGAACATTCGAGCTCAGCCCACGTTGGGTTCTGTTCGACTGACAGGGACACACCTCAATGGAACCCAAATCATCGCGCGATCTGCCGGGTCCTAAGCCCCGCAAGGACAAGGAACGGGAAAACCAAAAAGCTGCCGCGAAAACGCCTGACAAGACCAACGATTGGGACCGGAACCAGGTGCATGGCGAGGGCGAGAGCATCGGGATCGACAAGGACGAACCATAGGCCGATCCACACCCCAGAGCGCGCAATCTGAGCCGCCCACGATGCGGCTTGCCGCCACCCCGACCGCTAGAGTGCTGGCGAAGAGAGCGTCTTTCGAGTTCGCATCTAAATAAGTTGCGCTGTTTGCTTCACGGTTGCCTTGGATGGCGACCGGCAAGCCTACCTGTCTGAGGTACAGACACGTCTCCATCCCAGTTTCTTATAAATTCGATCAGAATGCCCAACCCAGACCCGGAATGGCTGCTACGCACCCCCCACAGCGGACGAAGAAGATGCTGCGGTATCGGCCTGGCATCGCAGATTGATCACAAGGGCTCTGACCCCGTTGTCGACCTCAGCCCGGACAAGTGCCAATTGCAGGGTCTTCAGGAAGGAAGAAGCTTCGCCGCTCGCAAGCGGTGAGTTCGCGAGGGACGGTGCGCCGGGCGAAGTCAATGAGGTCCCGGGACGTTTGGAAGACGCGAAGGATGCGGACATCTTTTTCGCCCGAAACAATTGCAACGCGGGTGCCGTCGGAACTGAAAGCTGCGCGTGTAAAGCCCAGTAGAATGGTTGCTTCGTCGTGGCTGCCAAGGACGGCAATCTGGCGTCCCGATTGCGTCGCCCAGAGCCGGACCGTGCGATCCTTCGAGGACGCGGTCACGACATACAAACCGTTGGGACTGAACTGGGCGCTGTCCACCGCGCCGCTGTGGCCCCTTAGAACGGCCCTTTCCAGTCCGCCAGCGACGCTCCAGATCCGGATGGTTCCATCGCGCGAGCCGGTCAGCAGCAACTGACCGTCGGGGCTCAAGGCGACGACCGTTACCGCGCCTGTGTGTCCCACTAGCGTTCTGACGTTTGCTCCGTCCGTGGTCGACCAAATGCGAGCCGTGTGGTCGAGTGAGCCCGTGGCGACGAGTTGACCGTCCGGGCTGAAGGCCGCTGCCGTGATGCGATCCTGATGCCCCACAAGAACCCTGAGCTCGGCTCCGCCCGTCGTCAAGAGGTGGCCCGCATTGTCTTCCCTGGCCGAGAGGATCAGATTTCCGTCAGGGCTAAGAATGGCCTGCGGTAGGTTGCTGCTCGTGTTAATGGCGGCTAGCTCGGTGCCGGTCGCCGCGTCCCACAGCTGCGCGGTGCCGTTCATCGATGCGCAGAGAAGCGATTTGCCGTCGCGACCAAACTGGATCTGGATCAGGCCGCGATGTGATCGGAACTGGGCGGTCTCGTGTCCCGTGGCCACATCCCAAACACGGACCTGCCCCCCAAGAGATGCCGTCGCGACGCGCCTTCCATCTGGGCTGAACGTCGCGCTTTGAACGATCTCATGTGTATCGAGCCGGATTGTCTCGCGCCCGCTCACGATATCCCACAGGTGCGCCGCGCTGTCGCCGCCGCCGGTCAGAAGGTGGACATTGTCGGGACTGAAGACCGCGAAAGTCGGCCGATATTCATGTGAGAGCGAAGTCGTCAGCGCGCCGTCGACATCCCACAGCCGAGCGGTGCCATCGTGTGAAGCAGTGAGAAGAATGTTGCTGTCGACCGGGCTGAATTCCATATGCTCGACCAAGGATTCATGACCGGCGATCGTCGTCACCAACGAGGCGCGTTCAGCGTCCCAGATGCGGATCGGCCCATTGACCGAGGCGGTCGCCAGGAAGCGGTCGTCCGGGGTGAAAGCACCGTTCATCTCCACATCGCGTTCATCCGTATCGATGTCTGCCTTCAACCCCGAAACCTCTTGGCCTAGCACATGATCCAGCGTTCCCAACGCTCCATCCCAAATTCGGGCAGTGCCATCGATGGATACCGTGGCGATTCGCTGACCCCCATGACTGAAAATGACGCCGTTCAATTGCGTGTCGCTCTTGCTGCCGGCCAGCTTTGCGATCTCCGTTCCTTTCGACAAATCGAAAAGGCTGGAAGTGTCGCGGTGTGAATGCCAACCCCACGGGCCGGCCAGCATCCGGCTTCCGTCCGGGCTGAACGCCAGGCTGTAGGGCCAGGAGGTCACTCGCATTGACCGCGTCAGCGCGCCGTCTGCGCTATTCCAGATCGAAACAAAATGCTTGCCTGCCGTCGCGAAGCTGCGGCCGTCTGAACTGAAAACAGCACGCGTATATGCGTCGCTTTTTACACCTAGAACTTTCTTTCCGGTCCGAGCATCCCAGAGCGTTGCATCGCTGTTCTCCCCCGCCGTCAGCACCCGGGTGCCATCCGGACTGAAGATTGCCGTCGGATAATTGCCTACCGGGCGCATGATAAAGAGCTGCTCTCCCGAGACAGCGTCCCAGAGACGTGCAGTGCCATCCCTCGCCGCCGTCAGGATACGGCTCCCGTCCGGGCTGAATTCAGCCCTCTCCAAGGCCGCTTCATGACCCATTAGAACTGCAGTTTCGGCACCGCTGAGATGTCCCAGACGGCTGCAGTCTTGTCGTAGGATGCGGTGACGATGCGATCGCCGCTCGGATTGAATGCCGTATCCGTCACGCCGGCGCCATGCCGGAAGATTTTGATCTGGTGGTGCGCCAGCAGAGCCTTGTAGAGGGCTGCCTCCGCCTCGAACAGATATTGCCGCTCGGATTGGTCTTTTGAGGGCAGTGCTTCAAGCGCCAAGAGGATCGCAGCCTCGGTGCTGCCTGCCGCGGTGGACTGCTCCGAAAGGAACGAGAGCGAAAGGAACTGATTGCGCATCGCCTGGTCGCGTTGCGACCTCGCTTCCTCCTGCGCCCTGAAGGCGACCAGCGCGCCTGCGCCCGCGATGAGAGCGAGCATTATCGCCACAATCGCTGCGTTGCGGGTACGTCGCGAAAGCCGGTTTGCTGCGGCCGCCGCCAGGCTCCGGCGCTCGGCTTCGCGCTCCAGGCGCTCGTGTTTTGCCTCTTCGGCGGCCTCGATCAGCGCTAGCGCTGCGTGCCGGTCCTTCTCCTCTTTCTGCCGATGGGCACGCAAAGACTCCTCGATGTACTCAAGGACATAATCGTCGATCTCCTCCCGTCTCGACAACATTAGTTCTTCGCCCTCCGCCAGACGTTTGCCGGACGGAAGGAGAAGCTCTCGATTCCTGCTTTCCAGGTGCCATCGGTGGGCATCAGCCCTGAGGCGTTCGCGCGTCTCGAGAAAATTCCGGTTTGCATTCACAATGTCACTTGCGCGCGGCCAGCGCCTCAACAGTGCTTCATGTGCAACGCGCACGAAGACACGCCCTGCGGCGTCCTCGTCGCTGACGAGGAGCCGCGCGTCGATCAGGGCCCTGACCAGCGCCGATCGCGCGGGAGTGCCTGCAACTTCGGTGAGCAGGGCCGGACGTGCCGTCACGGTGTCATCGCTCAGACTTGCAGTTGTGAGGGCGCCCAGTACCGTCGGTAAGGCCTCCTGGATCTCGGGCGCCAGTAAATCCACGACTTCATCGGCGCGGCGCGCGATTGCGCCTTCGAGCCCGCCGAGCGCGCGATAATCCGCAAAGGTGAGAACGCGGCGCTGGCGGCCGGCCTGGTACAACGCGTCGAGCACAAACTCCAGAAGCGGCAATGATCCGGGATCGGCAGCTGCTGCCTCCTGCAGCACGTCATCGAGTCGCCCCAACTCGGCATTCTCCTCAAAGCGGAGTCCGGCAACGCCCGCCGGCTCACGGATGATCTGACCCATCTCCGGGCCAGTCGGCGGCAGGAGTTCGTAGCTGGAGAGGCCATCCTTGAGCGCCGAGAACCCCGGGACCTCGCCGCAACGGTGAAAAAAATCTGAACGGATCGCCGCGATCACCCAGGCCAGTCCGCTCGCGGCGAGCAGCGTCATGAGCCGCACGAGAGCCTCGCGCGCCGGCTGCTTCTCCGTCGTGAACAGCTCCTCCAGCTGATCGATGGCGACAACCAATCTGATCTGCGAGCGGGCCGACCCAGCGGCTTTGCCAAGTGCCTGGCGAACCATCGCCAGCGCCTGATCCGGCGCGCTTCTGCAAAGCCGAGCGAGCTCCGCGGCTGTTACTTCGCAGGCCAGTTCCGGCACAGCAGCTTCGCTAAGCAGCGCCGCAGCCAGCACAGCAAATGCATCCGGTCCTTCGGAGAGGCGGATCAGGCAGCGGCGCCACAACGATATGCCCGCCACGGTTCCGGGCCGGATCAATGACGGCAGCAGGCCAGCGCGCAGGAGGGAAGACTTGCCGCAACCGCTCATGCCGTAGATTAGCAGGAATGCGGTGCCGCTTGCTGCCTGCTGCTCCAGTCTTGAAGTGCAGGCAGCAATCGCCCGCGCTCTGCCGAAGAAGAGATCGGCATCTTCGAATTCGAAGGCATCGAGACCGCGAAATGGCGACCTGACCGGTTCCTCTGAAGCAAGAGGTACGCGGTAGATGCGCAGGGCACGTGCGACGTCCTTCAGCTTCTGCTCGCCAAGCTCGATGAATTCCACCGGGAGCCGGTCTCGAGCCTGGGCATGAACCGCTTCCGTGATGCAAATCCCGCCCGGTCGTGACAATGATTGAACATGGGCTGCGACCTCGACCGCCTCGCCCCCGAGGTGGTCGCCCTCGTCGACGACATAACCGAGGTGAAGCCCGATGCGGAAGCGCAGGCGCTTTGTCTTGGGAACTTGGCAATTCCGTCTGTCGACCTCATGCTGGATGTCGCTCGCACACCGCAAGGCCTCGACAGGGCCTGCGAATTCGGCGACCACGCTCTCTTCGGCGCTCGAGAACACGCGACCGGCATGTTGCACCAGCAGCCGATCGACGATCTGCCTGTACGGCCCGATAGGTACAGCAGCGCCCCGCTCAGCCTCACCTGGCGGCCGACCGTCAGCAGCCAGTTCGGCTGCCAGGATAGTGGCCATTCTTGGGCCGGCGCTTGAAGGACGGACCAGCCTGTAACCGCGCCGAGGCACCGTCTCCACAACAGCCTGCCGACCGTCATTGAGCGCCGCACGGATCTCGTGAATGCATTGCACAAGGCTGTCGTCGGTGACCGCGATCCCGTTCCAGACCGCCCTCATCAGCTCGTCCTTGGTGACCACGCGATCAGCGTTCTCCAGAAGGTGACGAAGCACCGCGAAGGTTTGGTGACGAAGTGCGATTGTGCTGTTGGATTTGTCGCGCAAGGTCTCGCTGCTCACGTCGACGGTAACGCCGTTGAGCACGAACATCGTGGGCGGCGAGCTACTCAAGCCGTTTCCCTCAAGCACGAAGCCGCAGTCCAATGTTTCGATCCTAGCACGGTTTCGCGCTTGCCATCATCATTCACATCGGGCGGGGAGCGCCGATTTCGGCAAATGATCGGAAGCCGTTCGTGACCCCGAGACGCCTCGGACCGACAATCGCAGCGTCAGCGAGAGGCTCACCATGGACGACGAAGTGCAGATTGCTCGAAGTGTGGGCGCAAGGCCGGTGCTCCGGCTCACAGGCGTGTGCCTGATGAGCCTGTTCTTGGCAAGGCGCCCCAGGCTCACTCAACCGACCGTTCCCAGGACGGCCTGGTCGACGTCGATCTGCAATTGATCCTTGCAGTGGACGTTTCGCCGTCGATGAGCAAAGTTGAGCAAAGAGTGCAGCGCGACGGCTACGTCGATGCTTTCCGCCACGCGGACATTGCGGGGGCAGTCAAGTCGGGAGAGCGTGGAAGAATTGCAGTGCTCTATCTGGAGTGGGCAGGGCCAAATCAGCAAACCGTCATCGTGCCATGGACAATCGTCCAAAGTCGCGAGGACGCTCTCACTTTGGCAGACAGGCTCGCGGCTTTGTCGTTGACTGAAGGCCGCGGAACGTCGATTTCCGGCGCATTGTCTGCCGCGAATGATCTGTTCGCGAATAGTGGCTTGCGCAGCCCGCGCAGGGTTGTTGATATATCCGGCGACGGACCCAATAATGCGGGAGCACTCCTTGACCCCATCCGGCAGGTTCTTCTCGCGGAAGGCGTGACGATCAACGGGCTGCCTATCGCACTGCCCCGGATTGGCGGGGCCGACGGGTTCGCGAGGTATGGCCGTTCCAACCTGCAATCCTATTTCGAGCGCTGCGTCATTGGCGGACCAGACGCGTTTGCGATCGGTGTCACAGAGCCCGCCATGTTCGCCACCGCAGTCCGTCGAAAGCTGGTGCGTGAAATCGCCATGAACACGGATCTGGTGATCTACGCCACCTATACGGCGCGTTCAGACAGCACGACCGATTGCAACCTGATCGGTCAGCTGCCAGGGCGATAACGAGCGGCGATAGCATGAGGGCTTGTGGGCGGGCCGCACGAAACGTCTTTCCGGCCACCTGCCTAACAGCCAATTGCGGATGGCTTTGAGGTGTCTTCCCTCTTCGCTAACAGCTTGAAAATATCATAGTATTAGGAAAATTGATGGCGGAGAGAGCGGGATTCGAACCCGCGTTACGGTTTCCCGTAAACACACTTTCCAGGCGTGCGCCTTCAACCACTCGGCCACCTCTCCGTCTTGCATGTCGCGTCGGCCGGTTTCGCCGCGCGGGTTGGGGAGATGCATCTCCCTCGGGAAGGCCTCTCGGCCTAAATTTGGGGTGCCTTCAACCGGCAGGCAACCCTTTCCCGGCACCTCTAGCCGTCTAGGCAAAACAGGCGCGGGGCTCATCTAGTCGATCCGAAAGCGAATGCCAAGTCATTCCGTGGCTTTTGCCGTGGATGACACGGAAGCTGCCTCGGTGGCCTGCCATGCAGCCGAATGCTGTGCACAGGCCGGCCGGCGGAGTTTCCCGCGCTTGACTTCGGCTCTGGCCGCCTGTCGACTGCCTGAGGCGTTTGTTTTGTGCACTTCCGGACGGAAAACCACGACGCAGTTCCCGGAACTGCTTGGGCTTTGCGAGGGGCATCGTCCTGACATGGCATCGATCAACCAGCAGCCCGCGGGCCGGCCCGACAGCGGGCTCTCCTTCATCCCGGTGGCGTGGCTGATCATCGTGATGGCGCTTTCGGCCTATGGCCTGATCTCGAGCTGGCGGCTGATCGGCGACTTCAATCTGCCGGAAAGCGTGCTCTTCCTGATCTACGGCGGGCTGACCGGCGGCGTCGTGACCATTCTGTGGGGGCTTTACCTGCTCGGCCTCGCCTTCAACCGGTCGGCGCGTTTCCCGCGTCACTATACGATCTGGCAGGTCGCCATCATCCTTTGGCTCGTCGTGCGTCAGGCCTACACGCTTCTTGTCCTCGATTTCGTCTTCTCGGCCGAAGGGCTGGGCTTCACGGTGGCCGAGATCGCCATCGGCCTGCTCTGCATCTACCTCCTGCGGCGCGGCGCCGGCGCCGACACGGTGTATGCCAATCCCGAGGCCGTACGCCCGCCGCTCCTGGTCTCGCTCGTCGCCGCGTTGCTCGGCATCATTCTTGGTGGCGCCATCGGCGCCTGCATCGGATTTTTCGCGGGGTCGCTAATCGCCGACGCCACCCATATGAGCTGCTTCGAGGGCGCCTGCGGGTTTTTTGCTGTCTTCATCGGCTTGGGCGGCCTGATCATCGGAGCCGTCGGCGGCGGGATTTTCGCCATCTGGCGCGTCAACCGGCGCAAAGCGGCGCGGAGGGCCTAAGTCAAAATCGCGATTGCGTGGCGGTTGTGCACGCTCTATGTCGTTTGGCGGGGCAGACGGGAGTGTTCCCGGGGAGTGCGTTGGATGCTGCGTTTCATCTTTCGGCTGGCGGCCATGGTTGCGTTGTCGATTTCTGTCATCATGGCGGTGATCGACACCACGCGCTCTGTCGCGGCGTCGGCGCTGGTCATGACGCCGCTCAACGCAAGCTGGCTGGCGGTATCGCCCGACACGCGCGCCGCGTTCGAGACCTATGTGCGCGCCAAGGCCAGTCCGCTGGTCTGGGACGGGATCATCGCCTGGGTGCTCGGCCAGCCGGGATTCGCCGTGTTCGCGGTATTGGCGTTCCTGCTCTACGCCCTCGGCTACCGCCGGCGGCGCCACGAATTCGCCCCGACCAACTGACGCGGACTCCGCCCGAAACGGTCGGCCTTCACGCTTTTTCCAACAGGTCAAAATTCCACGTGAATTTTGTTTCGGGCCGTGCCAGATTGGCCGCGAGCGGGAGGGGCATACACTTCCTGCCTGACGTCGCATGCCTGCCGGAGAACCGGGCAGGGTGTGCGGTGCAACGGAAAATAACCGACAGGGTGTGGATCACATGAAACGTATCGTTCTCGGCCTCCTGGCCGCAACCGCAATGGTTCTCCCGGCCTTCGCCGCGGATGTCCAGCCGGCCATCCTCTACGATCTCGGCGGCAAGTTCGACAAATCCTTCAACGAGGCTGCCTATAACGGCGCCGAGAAATTCAAGAAGGAAACCGGCGTCGCTTATGTCGAATTCGAAGTCTCCAACGCTTCGCAGCGCGAGCAGGCGCTGCGCCGCTTCGCCGAGGACGGCCGCAACCCGATCGTGATGGCCGGCTTTGCCTGGGAAGATGCGCTGAAGAAGGTCGCGGCCGAATATACCGACCTCAACTTCGCCATCATCGACGATGCCGTCGACCTGCCCAATGTCCGCTCGCTGGTGTTCAAGGAGAACGAAGGCTCCTACCTCGTCGGCATTCTGGCTGCGATGGCGTCAAAGTCGAAGAAGGTCGGCTTCGTCGGCGGCATGGACATCCCGCTGATCCGCAAGTTCGAATGTGGTTATGTCGGCGGCGCCAAGTCTGCCGGGGCCACCGAGGTCATCCAGAACATGACCGGCGATACCCCGGCCGCCTGGAACGACCCCGCCAAGGGCGGCGAGATCGCCAAGACCCAGATCGATCAGGGCGCGGACGTCGTCTATGCCGCGGCCGGCGGCACCGGCGTCGGCGTGCTGCAGGCGGCCGCGGATGCCGGCAAGCTCGGCATCGGCGTCGACTCCAACCAGAACGGCCTGCAGCCCGGCAAGGTGCTGACCTCGATGCTGAAGCGCGTGGACGTTGCCGTCTACACGGCTTTCATGGACGGCAAGAACGGGACCTTCAAGGGCGGCGTCGAAAATCTCGGCCTGAAGGAAGGCGGTGTCGACTACGCCATGGACGACAACAACAAGGCGCTGGTGACGGACGAGATGAAGGCGGCGGTCGAAAAGGCCAAGGCCGACATTATCGCCGGCAAGGTCCAGGTGCACGATTACACCACCGACAACAACTGCCCATATTGATCGGCAACTGAACGAGGCTTCTTAGACCGCCGGGCTTTTTGCCCGGCGGTTTGTTTTTGGGACCAGCATCATGCAACCGATTATCGAAGCCATGAGGGAGCGCGATGTCGAGACGATCGCCAAGCTGCGCCTGGCCGCCTTCTTTGAAGGCACCGGGCGGACGCTCGCAGAGGATATGGCGGGACTTCGCGGGGTGATCGCAGG
>NZ_RZSN01000181.1:0-11181 GCF_003997315.1 Mesorhizobium sp. M1A.F.Ca.IN.020.04.1.1 | reverse complement strand
AAGCTGGAGGAGGCGACGCCGATCTTCGAGGGCGAAAAAAATCATCTCGCGGTCGGCGGCGGCGTGGAGTTCGATGGCGACAAGAAACATGTCATGCTCGGCAAGACCATCGACTTCTTCACCTCGCACAGTTTCCTTCGGCTGGCTTCGGGCGAGAACCGGCGTATCCCGCTGCCCGACGACGCGACCGACACCGCGATCTTCAAGGGAGAGCTCGTCTTTGGCGTCCGCAGTGCGTGGACGGCGCCGGACGGCACGCGCTGCCTGCCGGATGGGCTCTATTCCGTGGATTTCGACCGCTGGATTGAAACCGGTTCGTTCGAACCGGTCGAGACGCTGCTCAAACCGGAGCCCCGCGTTTCAATCGCAGGTCTCGCGAGGACGCAGGACCGGCTGTTCATCAACCTGATGGACAATGTGCGCGGCAAGGTCGTCGTTTGCGACCGCACCGGCAATGGCTGGTCGGTGAAGCCGGTCGACCTGCCCGACAAGGGCAATGTCGGCATCAGCCATGCCGAGCATTTCGGCTCCAGCGTCTCCTTCTCCTTCACCGATTTCCTGACGCCGAGCTCGATCATATGGTCGGACGACAATGGCGACACACTTCAAACCGTGAAATCGCAGCCGGCGCGCTTCGATGCATCGCCCTATGTTTCGGAGCAGTTCGAGGCGCGCTCGAAGGACGGCACGATGATCCCGTATTTCGTCGTCAGGCGGCGCGACCAGACGGGACCGGTGCCGGCGCTGCTCTATGGCTATGGCGGCTTCGAAGTGCCGCTCTTGCCCGGCTATGCCGGGATCCGCGGCAGGCTCTGGCTGGACAAGGGCCATGCCTATGTGCAGGCCAATATCCGCGGCGGCGGCGAGTTCGGCCCGGCCTGGCATCAGGCGGCGCTCAAGGGCAAGCGCCAGAAAGCGTTCGATGATTTCGCCGCGGTCGCCGAGGATGTGGTCAGGCGCGGCATCACCACGGCGGCACAACTCGGCATCCAGGGCGGCTCGAATGGCGGCCTGCTGACCGGCGTCTCGCTGACGCAGCGTCCGGAGCTGTTCGGCGCCGTCATCATCGACGTGCCGCTGCTCGACATGCTGCGCTACACCGAACTGCCGCCCGGTGCCTCGTGGATGGCGGAATATGGCGATCCGTCAAAGCCGGAGGAGGCTGCATGGCTCGCCGCCTATTCACCCTATCAGCGTGTGGCGACCAGTGCCGTTTATCCGCCGGTGCTGCTGATGACCTCGACCGCGGACGACCGCGTCCATCCGGGGCATGCGCGCAAGATGGCGGCGCGGCTGCAGGCCGCCGGTCACGGCAAGACGCTGTTCTTCGAGGAGACCGAAGGCGGCCATGGCGGGCGCGGCGATCGCCGGCCCCAGGCCGCGCAAACGGCGATGCGCTACGTCTTTCTGCAGCGCACGCTTGCCGGTCCAGCTTGAATTGCTGGCCGTTGGCGGCTTAAGGTGCCGCCATGGTCCGCATCAGCACATCAGGCGCCTTCGGGGTCGCGGTGACGCCGTCACCGCGCACGCTGCGCGCCGAGCTTTTGCGGCTGTGCGCCCGCATCGGCTATTCGCCGCCCCGTTTCCTCTGACGAATCCGCCCCGGCCACCGCCGGATTGATTCAAGAGGAAAGACAAACCCATGACCTATCAGAACTATTCGCTGAAGCAGCTTCAGCAGATCGATGCCGCGCATCACCTTCATCCCTTCACCGACCATAAGGAACTGCGTGAAGCGGGCTCTCGCATCATCACCCACGCCAAAGGGCCGTTCATCTATGATTCCGACGGAACGGAAATCCTCGACGGCATGGCGGGCCTCTGGTGCGTCAATGTCGGCTACGGCCGCGACGAACTGGCGGAGGCCGCCTGCGCCCAGATAAAGGAGCTGCCCTACTACAACTCCTTCTTCAAGTGTTCGACGCCTACACCGGTGCTGCTGTCGCAGAAGCTGGCGGAACTGGCGCCGGAGCATGTCGGTCAGGTCTTCTACGGCTCGTCCGGCTCCGAGGCCAACGACACAGCGCTGCGGCTCGTGCGCCACTATTGGGCGCTCGAAGGCAAGCCTGAGAAGAACCGGATCATCTCGCGCAAGATGGCCTATCACGGCTCGACGATCGCCGGCACCTCGCTCGGCGGCATGGAGCCCATGCACAAGCAGCTCGGCGGCGCGGTGCCGAACATCGTCCATGTGATGATGCCCTATGCCTATGAGCTCGCGCTGGCCGGCGAAAGCGACCACGATTTCGGCCTGCGCGCCGCCAAGGCCGTCGAGGACGCCATCCTCGAAGCCGGCGCCGACAAGGTCGCCGCCTTTATCGGCGAGCCGGTGATGGGTGCGGGCGGTGTGAAAATCCCGCCGATCAGCTACTGGCCGGAGGTGCAGCGCATCTGCCGCAAATACGATGTGCTCTTGATGCTCGACGAGGTGATTACCGGCTATGGCCGCACCGGCGAATGGTTCGCGGCGCAGACCTTTGACGTCCAGCCCGACACCATCACCACCGCCAAGGCGCTGACCTCCGGCTACCAGCCGCTGTCGGCGCTCCTGGTCGGCGACCGCATCAGCAGGACGCTCGTCGAAAAGGGCGGCGAGTTCTACCACGGCTACACCTATTCCGGTCACCCGGTCGCGTGCGCGGTGGCCCTGAAGAACCTCGAGATCATTGAACGGGAAGGTCTGGTCGAGCGCGTCAGGACCGACACCGGTCCCTATTTCGCGCAGGCGCTGCAGGAGCGCATCGCCGGCCACAGGCTGGTCGGCGAGGTGCGCTCGATCGGTCTTATGGGTGCGATAGAGATCGTCAAGGACAAGGCGACCAAGGAACGATACCTGCCGTCGGGAAGTGCGGCGGTCGTCGTGCGCGATCACGCGATCTCGCAGGGCATGATGCTGCGCGCCACCGGCGACACGATGATACTGTCGCCGCCGCTGATCTGGACGCGCGACACCATCGACATGGCCTGCGAGCGCATCGCCAAGGCGCTCGACCTTGCGGAGGCGGATTTGCGGAAGCGCTGAGAAAACACAGCCGGGCGCCCTTGCTGGAGGGTGCCCGGCGACCCGAATCTGCAGCGAAGCCTTGCCCAGACGCAAAAACCGCGTCCCAGAAGGGAACGCGGCTTTGCCAGATACGCATGGCGTTTCGCTACTCGAGACCTGCGAAACTTACGGGCTCCGGTACGCGAGACCTGATCCGGAGCGCCGGGCGGTTGCGATGTCCGCCTCGCAGTCCGTTTTAAAGGCACATCGTTACCGGTGAGTTAGCGAGACCTTAAGCAAATCTAAATTTGCCGGATTTCTGTCGAAAAAATTTGCTAATAACCCTTTGCAAGCAGCTGCTTAGGTTTGATCGCCGCGCAGGAAATTTATGATGCCGGAAAAGTCGGCGCCTGCGTTGCCCTGCGCATTGAACAGAGCGTAGAGCTGCGTCGCCTCGGCGCCCAGAGGCGTCACGGCGCCGGCGCTTTGCGCGGCTTCCTGCGACAATTTCAGGTCCTTGAGCATGAGGGCGGCAGCAAAACCCGGCTTGTAGTCGCGGTTGGCGGGCGACGCCGGAACAGGGCCGGGCACCGGGCAGTAGGTGGTCAGTGACCAGCACTGGCCGGAGGAGGTGGAGGCGACGTCGAACAGCGCCTGGTGCGACAGGCCGAGTTTCTCGGCGAGCACAAAGGCTTCGGCGACGCCGATCATCGAAATGCCGAGAATCATGTTGTTGCAGATCTTGGCGGCCTGGCCGGCGCCGTCACCGCCGCAATGAACGATGCGGCCGGCCATCGGCTTCAGGATCGGCTCGGCAGAGGCGAATGCTGCATCCGACCCGCCGGCCATGAAAGTGAGCGTGCCGGCGGTGGCGCCGCCGGTGCCGCCGGACACAGGCGCGTCGATCGAAGGCAAGCCGTGCCTGGCGGCAATGGCGTGAGCCTTGCGTGCCGATTCGACATCGATGGTCGAGGAATCGATCAGCAAGGCGCCTTTCTTCGCCTTGGGCGCGATGTCCTCGTAGACCGACAACACATGCTTGCCGGCGGGAAGCATGGTGATCACCACGTCGGCGTCCTTCACCGCGGCGACGGCATTGGCCATGACGGTGACGCCATGCTCTTTTGCGATCGTGAGGTTCTCCGGCACGAGGTCGAAGCCTTGCACCGCATACCCCGCCTTTACGAGGTTGGCAGCCATTGGGTTGCCCATATTGCCAAGGCCGATGAAGGCGATCGTTGCCATCGTTGTCTCCCGAAATTTGCTGCTTCAGCGGCCGATCAGCGTTCGCGCGATGATGACGCGCATGATCTCGTTGGTGCCTTCGAGGATCTGGTGGACGCGCAGATCACGCACCAGCTTCTCGATGCCGTAATCGTGCAGATAGCCGTAGCCGCCATGCAACTGCAGCGCCTCGTTGGCGATGTCGAAGCCGATGTCGGTGACGAAGCGCTTGGCCATCGCCGACCATTTGCCGGCATCCGGCGCCTTGCGATCGAGCTTCGAGGCGGCGGCATAGAGGAAGATGCGGGCCGCCTGCAGCTCCGTCTCCATGTCGGCCAGCCTGAACTGCAGGGCCTGGAACTGGTTGATCTTCGATCCGAAGGCCTTGCGCTCGCTCGTGTAGGCGAGCGCCTTGTCGAGCGCCGACTGCGCGCCGCCCAGCGAGCAGGCGGCGATGTTGAGCCGGCCGCCGTCGAGCCCGGCCATGGCGATGCCGAAGCCCGCGCCTTCGGTGGCAAGCAGGTTCTCGGCCGGCACCTTGCAATCCTCGAAGATGACCTGGCGGGTCGACTGCATATGCCAACCCATCTTGTGCTCATTGGCGCCGAAGGAGAGGCCGGGCACATCCTTGGGCACCACCAGGGTCGAAATGCCTTTGGGCCCGTCGCCGCCGGTGCGCGCCATGACGACATAGAGGTCGCTGTCGCCAGCGCCGGAGATGAACTGCTTGGCGCCGTTCAAGACATAGTCGCCGCCGTTCCTCACCGCTCTCGTCTTCAAGGCGGCGGCATCGGAGCCGGAGCCGGGCTCGGTCAGGCAATAGCTCGCCAGCCATTCCATGGAGGTCAGCTTCGGCAGGAAGCGCCGGCGTTGCTCGTCGCTGCCGAAGCGGTCGATCATCGACGCCGCCATGTTGTGGATGGAGATGAAGGAGGAGAAGGCCGGATCGGCATGCGCCAGCGCCTCGAAGATCAGCACCGCATCCAGCCGACCGAGCGCCGAGCCGCCGACATCGTCGCGGACATAGATGCCGCCCAGGCCGAGCGGCCCGGTCTCGCGGATCACGTCGGCCGGAAAGTGCTTTGCCCGGTCCCAGTCGAGCGCGTTCGGCGCGACCCGATCGGCCGCGAAGGCCTCAGCCATCTCCTTCATGGCGCGCTGTTGCTCGGTGAGTTCGAATTGGCCAGTGCCCGCATCGACTGCCGCGTCCATGGCGTGCTCCCTGTCGTTTCAGGCCTTGTGGCCTGTCGTTTTTGGCTTTGCGCAGCGATCAATCTAGACCAATGATGCCGCCGCGCAACCCAGCCCGCCGCGGACCGGCTGTGCATGGATTGATCAACGGAGTCTTGCGTGCCGACAATTTTCGATCAGCTGCTGGACCGGTTCCACTTCTATCTCGCCGGCATCGACAGCGATCTGGTTGCGGACGCCGTCGCGCGCATCGATTGGCACATGCCCTCTCGTTCGCGCGAACCACGTGCGCTTCGTTGCCTTCGCCATCTCGATCGGATTGCGGAGCTTGCGCCGCGGGACGCCGGGCCGCTGACGCGGTTCATCGCTGACCATCGCAATGAGCTGTGCTGGGGCCAGACTTATACCGCTGCCGATTTCGGACAGCTCTTCATCGACAATTACGGCTGGCTGGAGGTGTTCGGCACGCGGGGGCATTTCGCCAATGACGAGGTCGCGGGCGGCCTGCTGATCCTCGGGCCCGACAGTGTCTACCCAGACCACCACCACACCGCCGAGGAGATCTACATTCCGCTGACCGGCAGCACCGAGTGGCGCATGGGCGGGGCCGGCTTTCGGGTTCGAGCGGCGGGCGAAATCATCCACCATGCGTCCAACGTCAATCACGCCATGCGTACCGGCAAGGAGCCACTGATGGCGCTCTATATCTGGCGAGGTGGACCGCTCGCGCAGAAATCGATCATCGGCGCGGAGGGCAGGGGCTGATGGCCAGGGCTATCATGCTGCAAGGCACCGGCTCGGATGTCGGCAAGACGGTGCTGGTGGCGGGGCTCTGCCGGGCAGCAAAAAAACGCGGACTGAAGGTCAGGCCGTTCAAGCCGCAGAACATGTCCAACAACGCCGCCGTCGCCGACATCCCCGGCAACAACAAGACCGGCGGCGGCGAGATCGGCCGCGGGCAGTGGCTGCAGGCGCTGGCCTGCGGGGTGAGGCCGACCGTGCACATGAACCCGGTGCTGCTCAAGCCGCAAAGCGACATCGGCTCGCAAGTGGTGGTGCAGGGCAAGGTTTTTGGCGAGGCGCGGGCGCGCGACTATCAGGCAATGAAGGCCAGGCTGATGGATGCGGTGCTCGATTCCTGGGCGAAGGTCGGCGAGGACGCCGACCTCGTCATCGTCGAGGGCGCCGGCTCGCCGGCCGAGATCAACCTTAGAAGCCGCGACATCGCCAATATGGGCTTTGCCACGCGTGCCAACGTCCCGGTGGTGCTTATCGGCGACATCGACCGCGGCGGCGTCATTGCTTCCGTCGCCGGCACGCATCTGATCCTGCCGGAGGAAGACCGGCGCATGATCGCCGGCTATCTCATCAACAAGTTCCGCGGCGATGTCTCGCTGTTCGACGATGGGGTCAGCGCCATCGGCAAGTTTACCGGCTGGCGCTGTTTCGGCGTCGTGCCCTGGCTGAAGTCCGCGGCAAGGCTGCCGTCCGAAGATTCGGTTGTGCTCGAGCGACTTGCCTCGGGCGAAAGGCGGGCGCTGAAGGTGGCGGTGCCCATGCTGGCGCGGATCGCCAACTTCGACGATCTCGATCCGCTCAAGGCCGAGCCGCAGGTCGAGGTGGTGTTCGTGCCGCCGGGAAAGCCGCTCCCGGAAGATGCCGGGCTGGTGGTCATTCCGGGCTCGAAATCGACCATCGGCGATCTGATAAAGTTCCGCGAGAATGGCTGGGATCGCGACCTTGCCGCGCACCGCAAACGCGGCGGCCATGTCGTCGGCATCTGCGGCGGATATCAGATGCTCGGCCGCAAGGTTCGCGACCCCGATGGCATCGAAGGCAGCGTCATCGAGACGGAGGGCCTTGGCCTGCTCGACATCGAGACGGTGATGGAACCGGAAAAGACGGTGCGCAACTCGAGCGCTCATTCGGTGCAATTCGGCCTGCCGCTCGAAGGCTACGAGATCCATCTCGGCCGCACCACCGGCCCGGACGCCGCGCGGCCTTCGGCGATCATCAACGGCCTCGAGGACGGCGCGGTCTCCGCCGATGGCAAGGTTATCGGTACCTATCTGCATGGGCTGTTTGCAGCGGACGCTTTTCGCGCGGCCTACCTTGCGAGCCTCGGGGTCAAGGATGGGGGCATCGACTATCGCGCCGAGGTCGAGAAGGCGCTGGACGAGGTCGCGGCCGAGCTGGAGAAGCATCTCGACTGCGATGCGATTTTCGGGCTGGCGCGGTAGGTCCTCCCGTCGATGCGCATACGCTTGCCATTAGCGAAAGCTTCCGCCGCATCGTCATCCACGGGCGGAGCAAGGAGCGAAGCGACGCGGCGCAGACCCGAGGATCCATTCCGTGACGGTAAGGCGTTGCTACCGTGCAGAATTCTGCTCCTCTGCGCCCTTCGATCGAGATCACGGAATGGATCCTCGGGTCTTCGCGTCCGCTTCGCTCCCGCTCCGCCCGTGGATGACGAAGTTCAGGCGTTTTCGCCAGCCGCAAATGCCGGCGCGGATAGCAACTACGCCTTCTCGCCCGCCTTCGGCCAGTAGGTGCCGAAGGACCAGACATTGCCTTCGGGGTCGAGGCAGATGAACTCGCGACTGCCATAGTCGCGGTCGACCAGTTCCTGGGTGATCCTGGCGCCGGCCTTCTTCGCCTTGGCATAGGCGGCATCGGCGTCATCGACGGCAATGTAGATGGACTTGCCGCCGCCACCGCCGGGCTCGCCGACCATCTTGCCGTAATCGTCGTCGCGCGCGGTGCCCAGCATGATCATCGAGGACCGAAAGGTCAGTTCCGCGTGGTGAACGATGTCGCCATCGCCATAACGGGCGCGCAGTTCGAAGCCGAAGGCCTCGCTGAGCCAGTCGATCATCCTAGCGGCGTTCCTGTATCGCAGGGCTGGATAGAGACGGGGTGCTTCGTTTGTTGCTGGCATGACAATATCCCTGTGCTGGTTGAATGGATGCCAGTCTGTGCGAAGGCGGTTTCCACGTCTTGAAGAAATGTTACCTCGCCTGAAGCTTAGATCCACGTGGCGAGCCCGGATGGCGTTTCGCCGGCAAGCTGACGGAATTCGCGCACCAGATGCGCCTGGTCGGCGTAGCCGCAATCGGCGGCAATGCCGGCCCAGTTGTCGTCCTGCCGCTTCGACAGCGACAGCGCGCGGTTGAAGCGCACGATGCGTGACAATGTCTTCGGGCCGATGCCGGTCGCGTCGGTGAATTTCGCCGCCAGATGCTTGCGGCTCCAGCCGATCTCGCTGGCGAGCGCCGAAATGCGGGTGCGGCCGCCCGATGCGATGACCGTCCGGTAGGCCCAGGCGATTTCGGGCGAAAGCGCATGCGCGTCCGCGAGTCGGCCTGCGATGAAACCCTCGGCAATGTCGAAGCGCTTGTCCAATCCGACGCTTCGCCGAGCTGTTCGCGCAGCGCGATGCCATCAAAGCCCATCGCATCGTCCAACCCGACCATGCGGTCGCGCAACTCACTCATCGGCAGGCCGAAGAATTGCCTGGCGCCAAGCGGCGTGAAATTGACCTGGACACAGCAGGCGGCGCCGAAGGATTCGATCATGACCGGGCCGGCATAGAGACCGGCGGCGAAGCTGGCGTAGCGATCGTTGTCGCCCGGGCTGCGGCCGAGCCCGATGGCGAAGGCTTCGGCGAAGCTGATCACCAGGGGTACGGTCAGCGAGGCATATTCGACCATGCGGAAATGGCCGGGCAATATTTCCCGATAGCCGCAGATATCCGTGACGATGCCTGCGAGCGGGGCGGCGGGTTTGCGCCGCACCATCTCGGAATGGAGGGCGGGAGAGCGAGTATCCTCCCGATGGCGCTCCGTCTCGTCGGACATGCCGCAAGCCTAGCAGAACACGCTCGCAAAAATCAAAAGCGCCCGGCAGGGCCGGGCGCTCCGAGTTGCTCCACACTTTTCCTGGATTGCTTTAGGCGCCGCGCATCAGGCAGCCGCCGGCGAGCACGACATAGGCGATGAGCATGATCCACACCGACGCGAGAGGAATGAACGCAAGAAGGCCGAGAGCGGCGAGAAGGCCGATGGCGGCGATGACCAACGAAATAATGAACACGATCTGCGTGGGCGCACTAAGATTCATGTCTGGTCCCTCCAACATGATTCGCAACACCCGAATTCTACCAGCAGGACAGTCACACACCAATGAGTTGGCGTAGGGGATTGGCCGGGTCGGCAAGCAGCTTCACCGCCAGCGCTACACACACGATCACCAGCAGCGGCTTGATCAGTCTTGCGCCGATTTTGATGGCGAGGCCTGCGCCGAGGCGGGCGCCCAGAAACTGGGCGACACCCATCATCAGACCGATCTTCCAGTCGATGACGCCGACGGCGGCGAAGACGACGAAGCCGCCGATGTTGGAGGCGAAATTGAGCAGCTTGGTGTGCGCGGTCGCCTTGAGCAGACCATAGCCGGCAAGGCTGACGAAGGCGAGCATAAGGAACGAGCCCGTGCCTGGGCCGAACAGACCGTCGTACAAGCCGATGGCAGGCACAACCGTTAGGCCGAATAGGAGCGGTGACAGACGCTCTGCGCGGTCAACGTCGTTCATGTTGGGTTTGAACGCGAAGTATAGAGCGATCGCGATCAAGAGAACCGGCAAAAGGGCACGCAGGAAGTCGCCGGGCACGATCGTCGCCAGCAGGGCGCCGATGGCGCCGCCAACAAGGGCCAGCAGCGCGGAAGGCAATTGTCGGCGCAAATCGACCTGGCCGTTCGCGGCATAGTGGATCGTGGCCGAGCCGGACCCGAACATGCCCTGCAGCTTGTTGGTGCCGAGCGCTGCCACCGGAGAGAAGCCCGCCAGGAGCAGCGCCGGGATGGTGATCAGGCCGCCACCGCCGGCGATCGAGTCGACGAAGCCCGCCGCGAAAGCGGCAGCGGTGAGCATGAAGACAGTCTGCAAGGTAAGGTCGATCATCGGGCTGTGGGTCAAGGCGGGGGACGGCTGCTTCCATCATGCTTAGACAGTTTGCGCAAGACCGATTCCACGCTAACAATTTCAACGGAATCGCAAGGGGAGGCTTACGGCGATGGCGCTGCTCGACCAGATACGTTCGATCTTCGACGGCGACCCGGGCGTGCGCAAGGTAGCGGACGATCCGGTGCTGTCGGCCGAGCTTCTGATGCTGTTCCGGATGATCCTGGCCGACGGCGCGGTGTCGGAGAGCGAGATGGTCGCCTTCCGGCACATCTGCAAGGAAGCCTTCGGCATTCCCGAAGCCTCGATCGACAGCGTCGTCGAATATCTCAACGACTACGGCTACGAGACCAACGGCTCACAAGCGATCGCGCTGTTCCGCGACCTCGATGTCGAGCGGCGAAAGCTGCTTGCGCGCCACATGGCCGAGATCGCGAAGGCGGATTCCAAGCTTGCCGAGAGCGAGGTGAAGCTGCTGCGTCGCACGCTCGACTTGCTCGACATCAGCCCGGTGGATTTGGTCAAACCGGAGGGCTGAGCGCGGGCTCGCGGCTTACCCTTGTTCCTGCATGCGTCGCGCGATCGCACGGTGAAGGTCCGGCGCCGCCGCGACCAGCGCCTGCGCGGCTTCCGAGCGCGGGCTGTCGAGCACATCGGCCGTCCTGCCGCGCTCGACTATCTTGCCCTCATGCATGACCAGCACTTCGTCCGACATGGCGCGGGCAACCGTCAGGTCATGGGTGATGAACAGATAGGCGATGCCGAGCTTCTGGTTAAGCTCGGCGAAGAGGTCGAGGATCTGGGCGCGGATCGAGACATCCAGCGC
>NZ_RZSN01000017.1:0-58533 GCF_003997315.1 Mesorhizobium sp. M1A.F.Ca.IN.020.04.1.1 | reverse complement strand
AGGACGTCGTGCCGCCGACCGCCAACTATCGCGAGCCAGATCCCGCTTGCGACCTCGACATCACGCCCAATGTGCCGCGCGAGCGCAAGGTGCGCGTCGCCATGAGCAACGCCTTCGCCATGGGCGGTACGAACGCAGTTCTGGCATTCAGGCAGGTGTAGAAGCCATGCAAGACGCATCATTTGAGGTCACCTGTCGTATCTAGCTGCTGAGGGGCGGGGCATTGTGAAACAGGGGGAGCTGTGTGGCCCCTCTTTCTCGGCTCGACGATGTGGAAGGAGCCTGTGCGGCGAAACGGGCCGACGCCCTCAGGCCCAGAACTTGGGCGAAACCAACTCCCACCAAAGCACAGCCGCTTTAGTAGCCGAACAATGAAGCCTCGCTCGACGAGCCGCCGCCTCTACTGTCAGCGGCATCACGCGGTTGAAGCGAACAGCGCAGCGGCTACTGTTTCCCGCACAACTCGGATGGCAATTGGGACAAGTCCGCACATGTCGTCACGTACGCTGAACGCCGCAGGTACAGCCAAATTGGGGGCGGAGCGTTTCTGCCGTTTTGATAGAATTCTATCAAACTGACAATTTTCCTTGCACGAATGCAAGGAGAGCTCGATTGACTCCCCTCCTTTCTTGTCAAGGATGGGTTTGCAGGCTGCGGTGCGGCAGAAGCCGGACAGAACGGCGACCGGTCGAGTAAAGGCCTGCGCAAACAAGCGCGCATATTGCGGGCGCCCGCACGGAGGAGAAGACGCTCGTCCTGGTGAAAGACAACGATGCTCAGGCGCCATTGCCATTTGCCGAGGGCGTCCGCGCGCCGGAAATTTCGAGGCACAAAGGTGAGATCGAGAATGATAATGACGAAAAACAACACAGCTCACCGTCAAGTGCAGTTCCACCGGCGGGTGGCGGAGTGGGATGGGCTGCCAAATGGAGCGTAAAAAGATCAGCAAGGAGATGCTTGGCGATAGTCTGGCGCTGCGCAAGCTGCGTGAGCACCTTGTCAAGGTGGCCAAGGCGAAGACTACGGTCATGTTGCGAGGTGAATCCGGAACCGGCAAGGAGCTGGTTGCCAAAGCCATTCACGAACTCTCGCCTCGCGCCAAGCAGCCCTTCATCAAGGTCAATTGCGCGGCGCTCACCGAGACGCTTCTGGAATCTGACTTGTTCGGTCATGAGAAGGGTTCCTTCACCGACGCGATCAATTTGCGCAAGGGGCGCTTTGAGGCTGCCGACAAAGGCACATTGTTTCTGGACGAGATTGGCGAAATATCGGGCTCGTTCCAGGCTAAGCTGCTGCGTGTCCTGCAGGAGCAGGAGTTTGAGCGTGTCGGCAGCAACCACACCATTAAAGTCGATGTTCGCGTGATTGCCGCAACCAACAGGGACTTGGAAAAGGCAGTTCAACGCAAGGAGTTCCGGCAAGACCTCTATTACCGCATCAGCGTCGTCACTTTACGCGTGCCGGCATTGCGCGAAAGGCGAGGTGATATTCCGCTCTTGGCCGCTCAGTTTCTCAAGAATTTCAATACTGAGAATGATCACACGCTGACCTTCGCTCCCGAAGCGATTGAGGTGCTAATGAATTGCGAATTTCCAGGCAACATCCGAGAGCTCGAAAACTGCGTTCAACGGACGGCAGTTCTGGCGACGGGTCCATCAATCCTCAGAACTGACTTTGCCTGTTGCGTGGGTGAGTGCTTGGCCGCGGCGCTGTGGAAGAACGGACCGCCGACGTCAGAGAACTCGACTACGATCGAGCCTTCCGCCGCCCGTGCCGCCCCGCCCGTCGGCGACGGGCAAGCGCCGATAGGCCCTGCCACGACTCGTGGTAGGGTGCCCGATGCCGATACGGTCATTGCCGCCATGGAAAAGTGTGGCTGGGTGCAGGCAAAGGCGGCGCGCCTGCTCGGTTTGACCCCGCGCCAGATCGGCTACGTGCTGAGAAAACACGGCATCGAGATCAAGCGTCTCTGAAACAACCCGCCGAGCAAGAGCTGGAGCAGGTCAAGCATTGGTGCTCTGGCGCCGAGCCCATCGGCCACCTTACGAACGTGGGTGTGAACAGCGCTGCCAAGATTCCGGCCGTGTGCTTTCTACCACCAGTCGTACTGGGGCTCTGCGGCTGACAAAACTAAGAAGGAGGAATCCTATGGCTAGTAATTTCGCTCTACACCGCAAGGGCAAATCCAATCCGACGTGCCTGAAATCCAGAAATAATCGATGTATCATTGGTGACACGCCAGCATGCGTAGAGGCGACGCGCAGATCTCCGCTGGCGGGACCTGGTCGATACATAAGCTGATCGCTTGCCGCTCGATATCGCGCCAATCTGATCTGAAAGAAATAAGTAGTTTTGGGAATAGGGATTAAGCATGCCAACGCGCTTCAGAACGATCAAATTGTTTTTAGCAACAACGGCGCTCTTCGCACCAAATCTGTCCTTGGCCCAGGAATCAGTCGCGTCGCCTGCGCCGGTGGCAGATGCCGAATATTCCAGAAATTGGGGCCTGAGTATGATCAACGCCCTGCCCGCCTACCTTAAAGGCTATACGGGCAAGGGCGTCGTCGTTGCGATTGTGGATACAGGACTGGATATCAACCATCCCGAATTCGTGGCGCGCATTTCGAAGGCGCTGCACAACTTCGGGACGGATAAACGCTTGGCTGACGTCAGCCATTCTGTCGACAAAGACGGTGTGCCTGACGGACACGGGACCCATGTGGCGGGGATAATCGGCGCCGCGCGCGACGGCACGGGCATGCAGGGCGTGGCCTATGAATCGACAGTATTGCCCCTTCGAGCAGTGGATATCGGCGACCCAGATGATCCCGAGATGGACCCGACCAATGAAGCGATCGAATACGCGATTGGTGCGGGAGCTGGCGTGCTCAATGGGAGCTACGGGCCAGGCCTGTTGCTGGGGCGGTATCTCAAGGACGAGAACGGCCAACTGAAACTCGATGGCAAGGGATATGCCATCGATAATAAAAACTATGAGATTCTCGACTATCAGGCCATCTATGATGATCCGAGCAATCTCGTCGATACCTACAATACGTTGAAGAAGGCGGCTAAGGCGGACATCGTGCTCGTCTTCGCCGCCGGTAATGATGCCAGTACCGACGACCAACCCGGCGCTGCTTCGGCGATTCCCAGCGGCATCGGCACGTTGCCGTTAATAACGCCAGAAAATACCAAAGATGGAAATCTTTATAAGTTCATCGACACAAACGATCAAACAAACAAAGGTTTCGATTTCAATAACCCAAATACATACAAGATAGTGAGCGGGTCTGATGTCTCGAAGCTCGACTTCTCGGATCTGGCAGGCTCGCTGATAACAGTCGTTGCTGTCGGCAAGGATGGCAAGATTGCCAGCTATAGCAATAGATGCGGAGCCACAGCAGAGTGGTGCCTCGCGGCTCCGGGTGGCGATATTAATGCCGATCCCGATAATCCGATTGATGAGAACGGCATTTATTCTACCTGGCCACAAGGGGATCGGGCGAACAAGAACAACCCGTATAAGTACGAGGAAGGTACTTCCATGGCAACGCCGCATGTTGCTGGCGCGGCGGCAGTGATCCGGTCGGCATTCCCTTACATGAACGCCCGCCAGACCATTGAAACCCTCCTGACAACGACGACCACCAAAGGGTTCGAGGATGAACAAGTCTTCGGCCAGGGTCTGCTCAATCTCGGCGTTGCGATCGAGGGTCCGGGCGAGTTCCGCTACGCCGGCGTCTTCGACGTCGACACCAAAGGCTACTCCTCGATCTGGTCGAATTCAATCTCGGGCGCCGGAGACCTGACGAAGCGCGGCGAAGGAGCGCTGATCCTGTCCGGCGAAAACAGCTACAGCGGGCCGACCAAGGTGCTTGGAGGCATACTCGCCGTCGATGGCCGCATTGTTTCGAAGGTAGGCGTCTCGGCTACTGGTACCCTTACGGGTATCGGTGCAGTCGGCTCTCTTACGGTTGGCGCAGGCGGCACCGTCGCTCCTGGCAGCGTGCTCGATCCAAGCAAGGGGGTTGCAGTGCTCACCGTCAACGGTGACTTCGTGCAGCAGGCCGGGTCGACCTATTTGGCGGGTATCGCACCGAGCAAGGCTTCAGATCTCATCGACGTTGCCGGCAGTGCCGCCATCAACAAGGGAGCGAGCGTCAACCTGGTGCGTGAAGGTGCCGGGCATTTCTCAGTCGATACCCGCTACACGCTTCTGACCGCCGCTGGCGGCGTGATCGGGACCTACGGCGGGCTGACAGGAGGCCTCTTTACAGACTCGCCCTTCGTCGATTTCGAACTCGCTTATGACCCGACCAACGTCTATCTCGACGTCGATCGCAATTCTGTCACCTTTGCCGATGTCGGCAATACCTTCAATCAGCGATCCGTGGGCGCGGCTGCGGAAGCCCTTGGTTCCGGCAACACGATCCACGACAACATCCTCTTCCTGACGGGACAGGGATCCCGCAACGCATTCGATCAGCTTTCGGGCGAGATCCATGCTTCCGTTCACAGCGCCTTTGTCGAAGACAGCCATTTCGTCCGTGACGCCGCCGGCGATCGCATTCGCGCAGCGTTCGCAGGCGTGGGCGCATCAACCGTGCCGGTCATGGCATATGGACCGGAAGGCCCGGAACTGGCTCCCGCGACCAGCGAAAACTTCGCCGTCTGGGGCAGCGGTTTCGGCGCCTGGGGACATTTGGACGGAGACGGCAACGCTGCTCGCCTCGACCGCTCGACGGGAGGCTTTATTGCAGGCGGCGATGCGGCCATCGGCGAAAGCTGGCGGCTCGGGCTTCTTGCCGGTTATAGCCATACGTCCATCCATGTGGATGATCGCGCCTCCTCCGGCTCAGGCAACAATTATCACCTCGGGATCTACGCTGGCACGCAGCGTGGCCCTCACAGCTTCCGTTCCGGCCTTGCCTATACGTGGAACCGCATCGAGACCGGCAGGTCGGTGGCGTTTCCGGGCTTCTCCGACAGCCTTTCGGCCGATTACCATGCCGGCACGTTCCAGGCTTTCGGCGAACTCGGCTCTCGACTGGATACAGCTTCCGTATCTTTCGAGCCCTATGCGAACCTAGCCTATGTGAACTTCAACGCGGATGGCTTCACAGAGCATGGCGGTGCCGCTGCGCTTTCCGGAAAAGACCGGTCGAGCGACACGACATTCACCACGATAGGGCTGCGCGCCTCGACCGCTTTCCCGCTTGGTTCCGTCAATACAACCGCCCGTGGCGGTATCGGCTGGCGTCATGCGTTCGGCGATGTGGTGCCTGAAACGGCGCTTGCCTTCACAGGCGGCTCATCCTTCGCCGTGGAGGGAACGCCAATCGCAAAGAACGCTGCCGTCTTCGAAGCTGGTATCGATGTCAACCTTACCGACAAGGCAACCATCGGGCTTACCTATAAAGGTCAGCTTGCCTCGGACGCGCAGGAGCATGGCTTCAACGCCAAACTCAGTGTTCGGTTTTAATCGCCGCAAGGGAGGGCGATATGTCATGCCCGATTCCAGCAGCGAACTGACAGCCATCTCTATTGAAAGATCTTATCGCCTTGCAATGGCCGACCATCCTTCGGCCATTGCTGCTTTTGCTTTCCGGAAGGAGTGTTTCGTGAACAAAGTAATTCTAATTGCGATTTGGCAGGGTGCCTTTCTTTCGCTGCCGGGTGCAGTACGTCCGACGGCGGCAACTGGGTGAAGGACGAGACGCCGCGCAGTGCTGCCCAGCAGGACTACACTGAATGCAAGTATCAGTCGGAAATGGCGACGGCGACGATCGGAACGAATAGCCGCCCGAAAACGATGACAGATGCAATCGGGGACGGTGTCGGGGATCGTATCGTCAAGGGTATGGAACAAGGCAATCTCGTCAAGGATTGCATGAGAGCCCGCGGCTACACTCAATCCTGACAGGCAACTCATGGGCTTCCGCCGCTATCGAAGGGATTGTAAAGGACGCGTCGATCTTCGAGAAACGAGGAAGCGGCGTACGATTTCTGTCTCTGAGGGGCTGGGGTCCGACCATGACACGCCGAAGACAGGTGTACTGATACCGGTTACCCGGCGTGCGGTCTCGGCAGTGACCTTGCTGCTCTAGCGAATAAATTGCGCTACTGCCTGCTAGCCGACCCTAAGTCTGGCCTGCTTCAAATGAGGTTGATGCTCGGTCGGCCGAAGCGAATGAGCAGCCATCGCGGCAATGAAAACCTCGGGCGTTTTTAGGTAGCGCTCCAGCTTGTTCTCCCTCATGAGCACTACGAACAGAGCGCACGTTTTCGCCTGACAATTGACCGACTTGGTAGGGTTGAACTCTATGTCAGTGAAACCGGCATACCGCATTTCGCCGTCCACTCGATTTTTGAGCCATACACGGTGAGGAAAGATGGCATTGAGATAAAGCCAATCGTAGAACACGGTCGTGGGTTCTAGCGGGAACTCGAAGCCGTCGAATTTGAAGCCCACCAGTGCGCCGGATTCGCGGAGTCGTGGCTCGCGCTTCGCATCGCGCGGTTCAACCTCGTACAGATCGGTGTACGGCCCGCCACGCTCGAATACCTTACTTCCCTGAAAGGCGTTCTCCAGCGGTATCTCGCCGATGCTGGTCCTCACGCGCAGGTGAAACGCGCTAAGATGCTGGCCGGCGACTTCATCAGACTTGCTAGACACTTCTAGCAGCGGCGCATATCCGGCTTTCTTGGCGGCCTCATGCAGCGACCGTATATTCTTCTTCTTCTGAACCTCAGCGAAGCCACCGGCCCACGGAATTTCGAAATCCAATCGCCTGACGTAACCTTCGTCCTCGGTTGCAGGGATAAAGACTGGTCTCTCAGCCATTCTAAATGTTCCTTATTAAGCCCAGCAGAATGACATGGGGAACCAACACCTCGTATTTCTCCGCCTGAGTGAGACGCGCCTTAATCGCCGAATCCTTCCAGTCCGTTCGGGTGTAAAGTATCTCAAAATCGATTAGCGGTTCAGCCTCTCCGATAGGAATCGATTCGACGCCAGCTTTGTTCGCGACATCGTTGGTAAAACGAACACCCGTGAACTGCATTACCGAGGGGTGTATTTGCAGAAAGATCGTGTCCGTAATCCTCCCATCCTGCCGGGCAACGTACTCCATCGGATGGGTGCTACGAAAGCAAAGGTGGACGTAGTTGCCCATTCCCTTCAACGCGTCGGCGTCACGACTCCATTCATTGCCGCCCGGTGCCGGAACCTTGACCTTCTTCTGGTCAAGCTGCGCGAGTGGATAGAGTCCTCCCATTTCTTTAATCACCGGCAGGTTCCTCCGGTCGGTGAAGTGATAGAGCAGCGGCACCTTATCAAGAGTATCAATTGCCATGTTCCCCTCCGTCGCAGGCCGGTAGCAGCCTTGCCCCACACGGGTGGAATCTTACGGCAGTCATCGTCCGAACGCCATGATCCGAGGCGAGGTGTTCAGATTGGCGACGTTTCTCAATTGTTCTATACGATTAAAATAGAATTCTACATCGCCAACTATGGTTCGAAATCGTCGTGCACGGCAGCTCCACAACGATCATCATCCCGGATCGGACTGTGCGGGAGCTGCAATCGCAGCCGCGCGAAGGCGACCGTGTTGTCACGAGCAACGACGCGCTCCTCCTCGATGCACAGGATCTGGGCCAATTGCTGCGGGTCGGCGGCGACAAAGGCACTGTCTTCAACCGCGGCAGGCCTGGCGAAGCGGGCATTGTGAGCCGGCAGATAGGTCTGTGCGACGAAGCGGTTGGCGGCCTCGATATCAGCCATGCCGGCCAGTGCCAGTTCCCTCGGCAGTCGGTCCTGCAAGGTTGAGAACATCCGCTCGGAGCGGCCCCTGGCTCCAGGCGAATAGGCTGGAATATGTTCGATGCCGAGCCGCTCGAGCGCCCGACCGACCTGGGTCATGCGAATCTTGTCGACAGCCCCGCCCGCCTTGAGCGTCACGAAATAGTGTCTGCCACGATCGCTGTAGAGGCTTGACGGCAATCCCTTGGCGACAAAGGTCTCCAGAAGTCCCTGGAAGCTCGACGCCGTGCCTTCCTCCTCGATCAGAAAGGCCGAATAGATCGTGCTCGTCGCATCGTCCATAGTCACGATCAGATCCAGCATCGGCCCACTCGCCAGCCACTGATGACGGCTGCCGTCCTGGTGTAGCATCATCCCTTCGCACGGCTTCCTTTCCCGCTTGCGCCGGTGAGCACCGCGCCGCTTGGCCCGTTCCACCAGGCCCGCCGCGTGAAGCTGCGTCTTGATGAAGGTGTAGCCCCAGCTGAAATCGTGATCGCGCAGCAGGTGCTCGTGGAAATGCTTCACGTTCCAGCCAAGGTAGCGATGGCGATAAAGCTCCAGCATCTCCTCGATCGCCTCCACTGGCACCCGGCGCGTCGAAAGCTTGCCCAAACGCCGGTCCAGCAACCCAGCCTCCCCGGCCTCTTCGTAACGGTCGCGATAACGCCGAAATTGCCGCTCCGACATGCCCAGCAACTCGCCTGCCTCCATCATCGAGAGATCGCCGCCAGTCCAACGGCTCAATACGTCCCGAAACTTCTGTATTCTCCGTCCTGGAGCCACGCTGCCCGCTTCATCCCCAGCTTCCATTCGCTGGCGATGAAACCGGACAACTCCTGTGCTACCTAATCCGGACAAATCATGTGCTTACGACACGCCGGAGCGGAACGCTTGCCTGCGGCATCGCGGTCGGGTAATTGTTGCAGATACGTCGGCCCGAAGATCGGCATCGATTTTCGGGCCGACGCGTCGTTTCAATCGGATAGAGCGCCATTCTCGCCTCGAAGGCACGCGCGGCGCTCCACGACAAGGGGGCAACGGAGCTTTGCTGATGTCGGATTCGTCCAGGATTTGTGCGGTGGCCGCGGCCACCCTCATGGCGCTTTCCGCGTCGTTGGCAGCTCAGGAAGCCGGGCTGCCGGGCGGTGCTTCCTCGCTGAAGGAGACCTATGAGGACTGGGATCTCTCCTGCCAGGCCACGCCGACGCTGGTATGCGCGGCTACCTATCAGCAGTCGCAGCAGAACGGACGGCGCCTGCTTGCGGTCGAATTGGGCAAGGGGCAGGAGGACGGCATTGCGGGCAATCTCGTCCTGCCCTTCGGCCTGCAACTCGCCGTCGGCGCGACGCTTCAGGTCGACGATGGGCAAGCGGGCAAGCCGCTGCCCTTCTCGACCTGCCTGCCCGCCGGCTGCTTCGTGCCCCTCAGCTTCGACGCGAAAGCAGCCGCGTCGCTGCGCACGGGCACAACGCTCAAGGTCACGGTTAAGAGTCTCGACCAGAAGGATGTGCCCTTGTCGGTTTCATTGAAGGGTTTGACGGCGGCGCTGGACAGGTTGAAGGTGCTGCTCGGGGCTTAGATTGGGGGCTGGCTGGCTGATGATCTCGGTTGTCACTTTCCTTTGTTCCACTACGGCTTTTCGACATTTTGGTCAGATAATCCCCACGCGCGAGAAGCGCGCGGTCTCGGCCTGAGTGATCTCGGGCGGGCGAGTGGCGCCCGACGCTTCCGACTCCGCGGCAGCGATCCGCTCGATCGCCTTCTTCACCTTTGCACGAACATTCTCGTCGAACGTCCGTACACTGACCTTGAGGAGGGTCTCATCCGGGATTACGTCGTACTTTGTCCCCGCATTGATCGCGCCCACCTTTACAATCATCGCGGCTGTCCTGAGGGAGAGAAGAGTAATGATGCGCAGAACGTTTCTCATGGCGGGCGTGTCCCTGTCTGCCGTAGCGGTCGGCAAGTCCTTAGCCGCGTCGGTATTCCTCGACTACACACAGGAGCAACTGGATACGGCGTATGACCAGTCATTCTGGGCGCCGCGGATGGCGGAACTGGAGGAAGGCGATGGCATCGCCAGCGCCGAGGTCCGGCGCGCGATGCCGCCGCGTCCGGCAAAATACGGTCCAGATGCCAGAGATCTCATCGATGTGTTCGCGCCTGGGATGCCAAGGCCGCCCCGGTCCTGGTCTTCATCCATGGCGGTGCCTGGACCCGAAACACTCGCGAGGATGCATCCTATCCGGCCCCGACCTTCGTTTCGCGCGGGGCGGCCTATGCCGCGCCTGACTTCGGCAGTGTGAAAACGCTGACGCTGCGACAGATGGTCGAGAATTGCAGGCGGGCGGTGGAGTGGACGATGAAGAATGCCGCCAGTTTCGGCGGCGACCCGAACCGGGTGTATGTGGCGGGTCATTCTTCCGGCGCGCATCTGGCGGCCTGCGTCCTCATCACCGACTGGACGGAGCGCAGCCTACCGGCGGATGCCCTCAAGGGCGGCTTGCTGATGAGCGGCATGTATGATCTCTATCCGGTGATGCTTTCCTCGCGCAGCAGCTACCTGCATCTGACGGAGGGGGGAAGAGGCGGAATTCAGCCCGATGCGCCATCTCGACCGGATCACCTGCCCGATTGCCGTCGTGTCAGCCGACCAGGACAGTCCGGAGTTCAAGCGCCAGTCCGATGTGTTCGGTGAAGCGCTGCGCGGCATGGGGAGATTGGCCAGTCGAACGATAGCCTTCAACGCCAACCACTTCCAGGAACCCGAGCATCTGAAAGACCCCGACACTGAAGTCAGCCAGGCGGCGTTCAAGCTGATGGGGATCTGACACGGATGTGTTGCAAACTCTTCAGCTAATGGGATTGTTAGTTTCGTACAAAACGATGCACTTTCTCAATCTTAGAGGGTGTTTGGGAATTAAGTATTTCGGCGTTCGAGCGCGTTGCGCCGCGCTCATGGCACCCGTTGAGATGGGCATGAAAGTGAGTTCGACCGCTGGACAGTTGCCGACTTCGTCAGGTATTGGCCCTGCGACCGGTTGATCTGCGATATTTCCAAAATTCGCAGAAGTTGGTCGAGACGAAACTGTCGCCCCGGCTTGACCACGCGCCCGGCAGACCGAGTTACAAAGTTGCCGAGGCAGTTTGATGTGCGTTCCTGCATCACTGCACGGGACACGACCTGACGGGAGACTATGATGCGTAGCCAGAAAGAAAAGATGCTCGCAGGCGAGTTTTACAATGCGGCGGATCCGGAGATCCAAGCTGACCTGTTGGCCACCGGGGCTTGGCTCAAGCGGTACAATGATACGCTGGGGCAGACCACGGAGCATTGGCATGAGCTTTTGTCCGAGCGGCTGGGAGAGGTTGGGCGCGGAACGGTCATCCGTCCGCCCTTTTTTTGCGACTACGGATTCAATATCCGCATTGGCGCCAATGCCTACATCAACTTCAACTGCGTTATTCTTGACGTGGTAGAGGTCAAAATCGGGCAAGGAACGGCAATTGGGCCTGCCGTGCAGATTTATACCGCCGATCATCCACATGATGCCGAGCAGCGACAGGCCGGCCTGCAGGTCGGGCGTCCTGTTCGCATTGGCAGCCGTGTCTGGATCGGCGGTGGAGCAATCATTCTGCCTGGCGTCACGATTGGCGATAATGCGGTCGTAGGCGCTGGCAGCGTGGTCACACGCGATGTTCCCGCCGGGGCAAAGGTAGTGGGAATTCCTGCTCGCGTCGCCAACCCACATAAACAGGCATAATCAACCTCCTTGACCCTGGAGGTGCATGCGAACTGTCGAAACTGTGCCAAATTTCTGCCGAAGCCATTGAGCGCTGCATATCTTGTCGCGGTTCGGCTCGGGCGCTTCAGTTCTTTTGCCACGGGTGTCACAAAATCATGTGCGTAATGCCGCCGCAACGTGCTCACGTCCCGCAGCAGCGGGCCCTTTCACATGGCCCAACGAATTCAGAGCCTCCGTTGTGCTGCCAGTAGCATTACTGCTCAGATGTATTCCCAACTGAGTTTTCGCCCTTGGAGGCAAGCGACTCACCAGCAATCGCCGGCCATTAATCCTGGCTAGCATCGACCCCGACGAGGCGAGCCGCGGCGTTGCCGATCGGCATGTCGATGACCGTGATTGCGCCTTCGGCAAGGAAACGACGTTCGTTTCTGGTCAGCGTAGCCGAATCGATCACCGCAAAATGTGGGCCAGTGGAGCGCTTCATCATCTGTCTGGCATATGTGCGCAGCATCTGATCGTTGAAGCGACAGCCAACGAAGAAAAAGCCCCGGTTGACGCGCCGTTGCTTCACCACGTCCGGGATCGGCGTCTGGATATCAATTTCGGTTAGGACTTCGACGTAATCGGAATCAGCCACGAGGAAGTTTGCGGCCGGCCTGACGCTGCCGTGCGGCGCATAGAGCACCGTCCTTGCCACTTGTTCGGCGTCGAGTTCTGTTCCTGACAAATCGTAAGTTCTCGTCCAGATGTTACCAATTCCGGTCGCTCGCGTGGTTCCTTGTATCTCGACAACGTCTGTTTGGCCGGCCTCTGCAAGGGCTGCCCGCATGGCGCCATCGTACCAGCTGTCGATGATGACAGACAGTTGAAGGGTTGCGAGCCAGGCGTGAAGAACGGTCGGCTCGGCGGGGGCTGCGAATATCTCCGCCATCCACGCTTGAAGAGTCCGACGATGTCGGCGCTGCTCGATAAACTGCGCGACCGACCACATATTGGTGCGAATCCTGGAAGGGGCAGGCGCCCGCTTGTTGAGCGCCGCGGCGACATCTTCAGGGGTGCAAGGTGCAGGTGATTCCGGCGTGTTAAGCTGCAGAAGACCAGGACCGAGATAGGGGATCACTCGATCGGCCTTGAGAGCGCCCTTCAGCAGGTCAATCAGCTTTTTGGCAAAACTGCCCCGGACGACGACGAGATGGTCCCAGCTCAGCATCGTGTTCATACGCGTTTCCTCTCCGCCACTGAACCCACCGGCATCAGGCCCCGTCGGAAATCTTCATCGCCTCGACGGTGATCGGCAAACGCGTATCGCGCGGAAGGTCGGGCAGCATGAGCCGCCAACCGTTCCTGAGCGTCACGGTCCCGCCCCATAAGTCTGCGTTCTCAATCTCGGTGATCGGCTCTTCGAGATCCTTCTTGGGGACATAAGCCGACAAGCCAGTAGCGGTCCTGCGAATCATTACTTTCATCCGGCTGTTCCTCCGTTGGAAATGCCTTCAGCTCCGCAGGGAACCTCGACTTTGTCGAGGCTAATGAGTTCGCGCGCTCGCATGCCGACGACCGTGCCACGATCGATCCATTCGACCGCATAGATGAAGAATTGCTGGAGAAAGGTTCCAATGTCGCGCACGTAGCCTTCGTCGCCCTTCCGCACGAGGTTTTCGCCGATCTCCTTGCCGGGATAGGTGCCGTCGTTTTTTATGTGGCGTGTTGCACGGACCCGCTCACCCTGCATGAACCGTGGCGGTCTGCCGATTTCGACCTCCTGTTCGCGTCTGGACCACATGCTGTCCATTCCTTTCTCGAGGCTTTTGGTGTGGTCGCGGGTTGCAGGCGTCCTCGCGCGGCGAACCCGACCGTTTCGGTAGGAATCAAGCGGGAACGCAGGTTTTCGGTACCGGACAGACCGACACGCATTGCTGCTTATCGAAGGCCTCCTTGCATTCGGTGCACTTGATTGGATCGATCACATAGGCGTCGCCCTTGAACTTGATCGCTTCCGAGGGACATTCGAACTCGCAGGCCCCGCATTGGGTACATTGGGATGCGATGATCTTGAAAGCCATTCTAACTCCTGGTTATCGGACGAGACCGCTCAGGCCGTCGCCGCTAGTGGTCTGATCCCAAACTCTGCCGCGTAAAGTGCGCTGACTGCGGTCTCGATGTAGTCATGGCCATAGGCGTCGGTTACGCGCAGTCCAGCTCGCGAGAGTTGTTCCTTCGGGCGATTTCCGATCTTGGCGCATAGCACTATGTGTATGCCTTCCAGCGCAGCGAAGACGCCCTCGAGGGTGGCGTCTTCGCCCCCGCCTCCGAGGCAATACCGCTCGACCTTCCGATGCCCGACCAAGCTGATCCCTCTAGGCGAGACTTCATAAACCTGGAATTCCTTCGCGTGGCCGAAGTGTTCGTTGACGCGTCCACCTCCCTTTGTGGCCACCGCAACCAGAAGCGACTTTTCGGAGTCTGTTGCCTTGACCATACCGATGGCCTCGCTCCTCGCCGCCTCATGATCACGGCGCTCGTGTGCGACCACCTGCCGATAGGCCTGACGCTTGCCAGCATCGTAGGTGACATCGTCGGGAATCCCATCCAGCGTGAATTCCTGGCCACGATCTTCACCGAGCAGGCCGACAGCATCTGCCCGGCACTGCCGGCAGTGGCGCATCAACTTGGCGCCACCTTCAAGTCGATCCTGAAGAGCCATCATCTCCATTGCCGTTGGGCCGCGCTGCCCGATGAGTCCGTAGTGGGTGCCGTGCGCCGGGTCCGAAATCAGAGGCATCACGTTGTGCAGGAACGCGCCCCGCTCCTTGACCATTTTGTTCACCTCAAACAGGTGCTGGTCGTTCACTCCAGGAATCATCACCGAGTTGATTTTGGTGAGGATGCCGCGCGCGCTCAGCATCTCCAGGCCCAGCATCTGCCGCGCGTGCAAGATTCGAGCGGCTTCGATGCCGAAGTAGCGGCGATTTTCATAAAAAATCCAAGGATAGATCTTTGCGCCGACTTCCGGGTCGACCATGTTGATGGTGATCGTCACGTGATCAACATTCATTTCGGCAAGCTCAGCTACATGGTCCGGCAGCACGAGCCCGTTGGTGGAGACGCACAGCTTTATGTCGGGGATTTCCCTGATGACGCGGTCGAACGTTGCCTTCGTTTTCTCCCAGTCGTAACAGGCATCCCCCGGCCCAGCGATGCCAAGAACCGAAAGCTGCGGAACTTCGTTGGCAACCGCGATGACCTTGCGTAGCGCTTGGTCGGGCGTCAGCTTCTCAGACACAACACCAGGCCGGCTCTCGTTGGCGCAATCGTATTTGCGATTGCAGTAGTTGCACTGGACATTGCAAGCCGGCGCGACCGCCACATGCATACGCGCGAAATAGTGATGCGCTTCCTCCGAAAAGCAGGGGTGATCCTTTATCTTGTCCCAAATAGCCGGATCCACATCGCCCGGGCTGGTCGGCGACGAACCGTAGGAGGACGGTGCGCAGCCACCGGATTTCGCGGCTGCCAGAAAACCCTCGGATGTCGTGCTGGTCGGCCCCTCAATCGAAACTGTCGGTGAGGACATCAAACGGCTCCGTTGCTGGTAACGTCGCGGTTCAAGGTGCAAGAGCCATACCAACTTAAAAAAGCGGCTTCAGTTCACTATTTGGGTCGATGTCGGATTGTGTGAGGCCGGCGCGACACAATTTTGTCCTGCTTGCGACAGTGCAAGTCCAAATCCGTTCAGAAGCACAAAGCACTCCTTGTCGCGCAGAGGGCGCGCAAGACCACTGGCCTGACGATTGGCTCATCAGGCTCTTAGAATTTCCTTCACCTCGAGACTATGCCGGCGTATCGCCTAGCCGACTTGTCGCGGCGTGAGGCGGAGAATTCGAGCCGCATTAGCCTGAACCCAGCCGGCCTTCTCCATTGTGTCGATCAGCCGGTCACGCTCCGTCCGTCGCGGTCCCAGCGCCGGTCCGGCCGTATCGTTAGAATCGCAACCGGCTATCTCGTGTTCAGGGGCGCCGATGCGCCTAACCGGCTTCGTGCTGGGCCGTGAGAGCTCGTCGATGCCATTGCCACGTTCCGAAAGATTGGTTCCTTCCAGAGGAGAACGCGCAAGTGTGGCTGTTCTTTACACGCAGTTCTCCAGCTCGCGGACGTTGCCGGGGAAATAGCATTGCGAGATCAGCTCAACTGCCGACGGCGTAAAGCCATGGTTCTCCATATTTCAAGGGTAAGCGCTGTGTCCTTCCAGGAGTGCCCGCGATCTGTGGGCCTGCCGATTCTGAGGTGGATCGGAGATCGGCTTGTGTCTGAACTTGAACTTTACGATTGACCCTGAGCGGCAGCCTCGGCGTTTCAAGGTGATCAACGGCGCTGTTAGTCGGCAGGCATTGGTCGATGGACGACAAGGGACGGAGTCATCGCCGAGACCCTGGGGCCGAACGTGGTGATCTCGGAGGTTGCCCGGCGCTACGGGCTGCGGCCGCGGCGGAACGCTCGCAAGCTTGCGACGTCGGCAGGACAGGCCACTCCCGCCTTTGTTCCGGTGGTGGTTTCGGTGGCGCCACCGGAACGACCCGTTGGGCCTACATCCGTGCACCAGAACTCAAGGCCGCGGCCTGAGAATCGGCCGCCCGCTCACCCTTTACTTGGTTCCTCAGCCGACAGCGCTAAGAAGGAGAGCAACTTCCGTCGGTGCGAGGATCATTGCGTCGTGGCCAGTGGCGAGTTCCTGCCACGCCCAGCCATCCTGCTTCGCGACCCATTCTCGCGCTCCCGCCGTCGGCGGGTGGAGCGGATTAGTGCAGACGACATAGGTTCGGGGCCTGCCGTTGCCGAGCGGGGGCTCGAGCTTAAGTCTGCTTTCGTAGGTGCTTGCCGCATGCGGTGTTATCCGGCGCCGCACCCAGTCCGTGAGCGAGTGTCCCTTGGGAATGCCGAATGCTGTTGGCGGCGGAGTCGGCATGAAGATACCCCGTCCTTCCTCCGCAACCAATTTTCGACGGGCGGCGACGATGTCGGGGGGCATGGTGCTGAATACACTTTGACCGCTCTCGACGATGGCGCCGTCGAGCGAGATAAACGAGATGGCTGATATGGTCGGGTATCCGGTCGGCGGCGCCGGTGATGCTGATGCCGCCTAGACTGTGACCGACAAGGATCACATCGCTCAGCTCTTCCGTTACAATGTGGTTGACGATGTCGGTCACGAATGTGTCGGGCGTGATGTCCTTGCACAGCAAATGTGCGCGTTCGCCGACACCTGTCTGGGTCGGCGTGGCCACGTGGCATCCCATCTTGCGAAGATTGGCGGCGACGTCCCGCCAACACCATCCGCCATGCCAGGCACCATGCACTAGCACATACGTCTTTGTCATGGATTGTGCCGTTCCATTTGCTCACCGGCCGTTGTGGCTGCCATCCGGCACGATGGCCGAACGTTGTCCCAAAGGGGCTCGACCACGTTACCGGTGGTAAGTCCGGCGCACAGGCCGCCGCCGTGGCCTGAGGACACCCCTACCAGTCGAGGAAATTTGAATTGCGAACGCCCAATATTCACTAGCTCTTTGCAAGTGGATGGAGAGGCTCATGGTGTGCCGCAGTTGCTCGCTGCCGGCATGCTCTTGGCACGGTCCCGGCTGATCATCCGAACTTGAACAGGACACCAAAGCCGCCGCGCGGATAGTTCCACTCGATGTCGCCGCCTTTCTCGCACAATATCCGGCAGGTGCCGCATTCCATGCAGCCGTCGGCGGTGATCTCGACTTGGCCCCTGTCATTCAACTCATAGCATTTCGCTGGACAGACGTAGGTCAACGCAAGCAAGTTCGCGCTTGGCTTCTCGTGCGGTCGCACTATGATATGGGGGCGGCCGGAATCGACCAGGTAGCGGTTCTGGTAAAGCTTGTCCTCGACACGAACCTTCGTCACTGCGATCGTCATCTTGTACCCTCTTCAGCGCCATGCCAATGCCAGCCGGACCGCGTCGCTGACCAACCCCCAGCGCGAGCGCGCGTTGATGAAGGCGGCCGTGGTGGCCCTTTCCTTCTCGATCTTCGGCGTGCCGTCGACACGCATGAAGTTCTGAGCGGCATACGACATCAACCGCGGATAGCTGGTAAAAAAGTTGCTGGAATTGGTGTGGAGTAAGGCTGGCATGTCCTTGTATTTCTTAAGATCCTTGATCACAAAGGATTCATCCAGCATCGTCTTGTAGAGCGCAAGGTTCCCTTTGGTCATAGGACCGTTGCGGCTTTTGACTTTGATGATCGCCTCAGCCGCGACACGACCCGAGGTCATGGCAAGGTTCGAACCCTCACGGTGAATGGCATTGTTCAGTTGCGCTGCGTCGCCGACGATGACCCAACCGTCGCCGAAGAGCTGCGGAATGGCCCTGTAACCACCTTCGGGGATAAGATGGGCGGCATATTCTTTCACCTCCGAGCCAGCGATCAGCGGCCGGATCGAAGGATGGTTTTTCATCGCGTCTAGGAGGGCGGACGGGCTCTCCAACATCGCGGCGAAATCCGAGACCAGGCAGCCGATGCCGAGTGAAATCGACTCCTTGTTGGTGTAAAGGAAGCCGAGCCCGGCCATGTCGCGAGAGATCGTGCCCACGGCCTCGATTACGCAGCCTTCATCGCCCTTGACACCGAACCGCTGGTCAATGACCTCTTCGGGCAAGAAATGCATTTCCTTGACGGCAAGCGCCACGGTCTCCGGCTTCGGCATCTCGCGCAGGCCTGCGCGAGTGCCAAGCAATCCCGACACCCCTTCTGCGAGAACGACCACATTCGCGAAGACCACTCCGCCAGCCCGGTCTGTGCGGACGCCGATCACCTTGCCATTGCCATCACGGACGAGTTCCGTCGCGGTCGTCTCACACAGGACCGTCGCGCCAGCCTCGCGCACCTTGCGGGAAAACCATTTGTCGAACTGGGCGCGGATGATCGTGTAGCGGTTGGGTTTCGCCTCATTGAAGTCGTCCGACCGGTAATGAATTCCGGTGTGAGATGTGTTGTCCATCACCCAAAGTCGCTGTTCGACCAGGTGCCGCTCGAGGGGCGCATCATCCCGGAAGTCCGGGATGATCTTCTCCAGCATGTTCGCGTACATTATGGCGCCCTGGACGTTCTTAGAGCCCGGATATTCCCCGCGCTCCAACTGCAGTACCTTCAGCCCCTGGCTTGCCAAAGTGTAAGCAGCTGCGTTTCCGGACATGCCGGCTCCGACCACAATGGCATCGAATTGTTCAATCATGTCCTCTCCCTCAACTCGCAAGCTTGTCTCGACTGTGCGGCGACAGCCGCCGGGTGAAGGCTTCCGTGAGTGCGGGCAGGAAGCGGATTGCATCCGTGACGATCCCGAGGTGGGCGAACTCGAAAATCGGCGCGTTCGGATCGGTGTTGATCGCGACGATGAGATCGGCCCCCTCGACCCCAACTCGGTGCTGGATGGCGCCGGAAATTCCGGCCGCGATGTAAAGCTTCGGTCGAATGGTCTTGCCAGTTTGGCCAATCTGGCGATCAGCCGGCATCCAGCCCTTCTGGACCAAGGGGCGCGAACAGCCATGCTCGGCGCCGATCGCTCGGGCAAGATTCTTCACAAGCTGAAGGTTCTCCGCCGCACCGAGACCGAGGCCTCCCGCAACCACGACATCCGCATAGGCAAGATTTGCCATTGCCGACTGGTTATCCGGTAAGAAGCCGAGGACTTTGGTGACGATATCGTCCTCAACGAGCGACAGCTTGTGCCGCATGACACGCCCGACCGGCTTATCCACCCGTTGCGGCATAGGCATGACCCTTGGTCGCACCGTCGCCATTTGCGGCCGGTAATTTAGTGTATAGATCGTACACAACAACGAGCCACCAAAAGTCGGACGGGTCGCGGCGAGTGAACCGTCGGAATCTACATCAAGTTCGGTGCAGTCGGCCGTGAGCCCCGTCTGCAGGGTCGTCGCTACCGAGCCCGCAAGATCCCTGCCCAGTGTGGTCGCGCCGAGAAGGAGGATTTCGGGTTTATGGGTATTGACCAGATCCGTGAGCGCCTTGGCGAACGGCTCGTTGCGGTAGTCGGCGAGCGGCGGCGCATCGACGATGTAGACAAGATCCGCCCCGTAAGCGAAGGCCTCGGCAACAGCGTCCTCGACCATCTCGCCCGGCGGTCCCAGCACGACGCCCGCGAGCTGGACTTCAAGCTTGTCGGCTAATTTGCGGCCTTCACCCAGCAGTTCGAATGATACAGGATGCACATTGCCGCGTTCGAGCTCGAGGAAGACCCACACGTGCCGGTAGTCTTTGAAACGGTCGGGAAGTTCTTTCTTTACACCGGCACGGCCGGGGGCAAGGCGAGGGGTAGCTTGGCTTGCGGTCGACATTTTCTGCTCCTGGCCGTCACGTGCCGCTGTTGAAGGCCAACTCATGTTCCAGCGCCGGCCGGCGGGTTAAGATATCGGCGATGAGTTCATCGGCGATGTCCTGCAAGCCCTTTTCCGCGGTGTCGATCTGCGCCGCGCTTTCTGCCCGTGCGGTGGGGGCGAAAACACGCTTGACGACTGTCGGCGAGCCACGCAGACCGCACCGGGTGAGATCGTCAATGCCGGCGTCGGCTGCAGTCCACTTCACGACTTGGCTGCGCGCCGCGCAAAGAGCCTGCTGGAGCGAGCCCCGGCGGATTTCGTTGGTGTCTTCCAGCATGGTAATGAGGCAGGGGAGTCTGCTCTTCAGCAACTGGGTGCCGCCTTCGGCGCGACGCGCGACTTCGATCTCGCGCGTTTTGAGATCGATGGAGGCAATCTTCGCGACGTAGGTAAGTTGCGATAGATTCAGGCGCTTGGCTATGCCTGGTCCGACCTGGGCGGTATCGCCGTCAATCGTCTGCTTGCCGGTGAAGACGATGTCTGGCCTGCCGAAAGTCTCCCCAATTTTTGCGATTGCTTGCGAAAGAGCAAAGGAGGTCGCCAGCGTATCGGATCCGGCAAAATAGCGGTCCGTCAAGAGAACTGCTCGGTCAGCACCGTAACCGAGCGCCTTTCGCAGCGAGTCCTCCGCCATGGGCGGACCCATTGTGAGCACAGTAACCTCGCCACCATGAACGTCGCGCAGTTTGAGCGCTTCTTCGAGGGCGAACAGGTCGTAAGGATTGATGATGGTCGGCACACCCTGACGCATGATCGTGTTCGTCACCGGGTGGACGCGGATCTGGGCCGAATCCGGCACCTGCTTGATGCAGATTACGATGTGCATTGGCGATTTCTCTAAGCTCCCAGTCCGGATGCGTGCTTGGCGGTTCACCTCATTGCCTGCATCGTTCATGCCAAGTCTTCTTCCTGCCTCTATTCCAGAAGGTGGCTTCGTTTGCGTCCGAGGAGGCGTCATGAGGACTGGATTTGTCGACTTCCCGACATTGTCGCGCCGCAGCCGTGTCGGGCTCATTACTTTCCGAACCGCTTCAGTGCAGAGTCGAGCGGGACGAAGGCGCGGCCAGGTGCGGGACATATGTTTGGATCGTGGTCCCTTAGCACCTTGAACACACGTTGCGTGAGCGGCGAGGAAGTCGCGAAATCTTCGTAGGCGCGTTCCAGCTTGGCGCGCACCCGCGCGGCGATTACCTGGTCAGGCAGACCGGAGAAATCTTCTTCGGCAAGGTATTGGCCCACGCGCTTCATGATATGGAGCCGCGAGACATTCATCACTTTCGGGTCGTAGGAGACGCCAAGGCAGGCGAAGAAGTCCTCCGCAGCCGACAGGCCCTTCAGTCGCGCCAGGATATCGGTGGGATCAATCGGGCGGCTGTCAGCGGAGCAGTTCATTGTATTCTCCCGGCGCGAAATTGTGGTGTCGATGCGTTGGTGACATTGCTGACGGCGTGCCGACCTCTGGCACGGCGGCTGGGGCAAGAGACTTGGCGATCTCAAGCTTTTCTGAAGTGGTGAAGGCGACCCCGGGTTGCCTGCTCTCCATTGCGTAGGGTCGTCACGTTGAGGAAGTCCTCACGGCTCATGAGTGGGCGTCGGCTATTGTGCCGCTCGGGCCCGGGCCGGAATGAAGGTGTTCTGCACCTCGCCCGCACAGTCCAGCACTGGGAACGGCACGTAGTTTCTCGATGATCGCAGGCAGGACCTCAAGCACGCGGTCTACGTCATCTTCGCCGTTGTCACGCGACAAGGAGAAGCGGACTGCCCCACATGCCGCGTTCATAGCGATCAGAACATGGCTCGGTTCCATTGAGCCAGAGGCACAGGCGGACCCGGCGGAACAGGCGATTCCCAGCCGGCTGAGGACAATTGGGATTGCATCGCCTTCGATACCTTCGAATCCAATGTTTGCAGTGTTTGGCAATCGCTCCTGCGGATCGCCGTTGATGGATGCGTTTGGGATGCGCTGGATGATCCCGTTCTCAAGGCGGTCGCGCAACCATTTTATTCGTGTTGTCTCGTCCATGAATTTCAAGGCGAGTTCGGCCGCCATGCCCAGTCCGACTATGCCGGGTGTGTTTTCAGTGCCTGCACGCCGGTCGCGCTCTTGGTGGCCACCCTTGATCAGGGAGGAGAAGCGCACGCCACGTCTTACATAAAGCGCGCCTATCCCCTTTGGACCATGCAGCTTGTGGGCGGAGAGCGACAGCATGTCGATCGCGGTCGATTTCAGCTCAATCGGAAACCTTCCGACCGCCTGCACTGCATCAGTGTGGAAAAGCGCGCCGACTTCCCTGGCTAGGTCGGCAAGCTCAACCACGGGAAAGATCGTACCGGTCTCACTGTTCGCCCACATTATCGAGACGATTGCCACTTGTGGGGTGAGGGCGGTTCTGTAGGCGTCCAGGTCGAGCCGGCCGTGGTGATCGACTGGGATAATGTGCACCTTGACGCCGCGCGTCTTTTCAAGGTGCGCGCACAACTTCAGAACGGCCGGATGTTCAACCGCGGAAGTCACTATTTCCGTTCGACCGGGCATTACCTCGAGCGCCGAAAGGATGGCTGTACTGTCGCTTTCAGTCCCGCCCGAGGTGAAGATGATCTCGTCCTCGAATCCCGCGCCGATGAGGGCTTGCAACTGCCGCCTCGCCTTTCTCACGGCTTCAGCAACCGATGCGCCATAGGCGTGCATGGACGAAGGATTGCCAAATTGCTCCGTAAAGAAAGGCAACATCGCTCCAAGGACTGCAGGATCAACCCGCGTCGTTGCGTTGTTGTCGAGATAGACAGGTCTCATGGGAGTGATCCTTCAACTGCTGAAATGATTCAAGGGTAGGCGGGCCATTGAACCTCTGGCGCATATCGTATCTGGTGAGGTGGGCGGCCGGGCGAGCGATGGCTTGGCTGACCGGTCGCTGCCGACATTGCCATTTGGTGGCGGCATCCGCCGGGAATTCAGCTGTTTCGGGCAATGTTGTTTGCTTGCCCACGGCAACGATCGATGATCGCGATTTGGCACATCACCGAACGCAATTGTTCCGGGCCGACAGTGCGTGTCGGCTGGTTCCAGAGCGCCGGGGGTTACCGGTTTGACGCAGTATTCCTTGGCGTCGCTATAGTCGAACATAGCCTGTTCCCCTGCAATCATTTGCAGGACTTGCCGCAGCTGCACTTCTCCTGCGCATTGGGGTTATCGAAAACAAAGCCGGATGTTTCGAGCCCTGTGACGAAGTCGACGGTCATGCCGGCGGCATGGGGTTGGGAGCCTCTATCCATGAACACCTTGAGCCCATCTCGCTCGATGATCGTATCGCCCTCATGTGAGACGCTCTCCAGGCCCATTGAGTATTGGAAGCCGGCGCAGCCGCCGGCATGGACCATGATGCGAAATCCTTCCGCCGGCTCGCTGGCGCGGTAAAGAGCGGCCTTGATGGCGGCAACAGCGTTGTCGGTGAGCGTAATCATGGCTCGATTTCTCCTCGGTCCGTGACGTTTTCGCGGATCATCTCGCATGAACCGTGCCAAAGGGAAGACGTGTGTAAAAACGGTAGGACATCCCGACGTCTCTATGCTCGATTGCTGGGGAGACGTCCGACAACCGACACTTACTGTCGGGTTTGTCGCGTCCGCGTCACAGGAGGGGCGCCTGAGTTCGCGATGCACTCACGCGTAAAGCAATGAACAGAGCCAAAGATGTTCAGAGCTTGCCGCGGAGCAACTGGCACGACTTTTGAGAGCCTTCGTTGCGGCGGCAAAATTGCCGGCCGATTCACCTTTGGGTTGCCCTCGCAATCGAAGAACGAAGGAAGCAATATGTCGCTCCTCCCTCAGACCCGCCTTGTGTGGGAAAGCAGCACCGCCGGTGGAACCCGAATGCTCGATCGGCCGATTGGCGCCGACCACCCAACAATCGCTCTCTACCGGCGATTGGCCGCTGACCGCCCGGAGACAGGATTCGACTGGCGTGTGCCTGACGATCAATCGCGTCCGCCGTGCACACCCCTGAGGCCCTTTTTTCGACCGATCGTCAAAAGAAGAACGGGGCGGGGTTAAAAACATGGATCAGCGCAAGAAGCGGTCGCCCAACGAAATCCGGCGTGCGTGGGAAGTCTGTCCGAGCATTCCCGCGCGTGATTTCGCCGCCCAATTGGGCATTTCGGAAGCGGAACTGGTCGCGGCCCATTGCGGTTTCGGCGCGGCACGCATCGACCCGCGCGTCAATCACCTGCTGACGGGCCTCGAATTCGTGGGCGAAGTGACGGCGCTGACCCGCAATCAAGGTGCCGTGCACGAAAAGATTGGCGTCTTCAACAAAGTGATAACCGGCAACAATCACGCCATGGTCCTTGGTGACGAATTCGACCTTCGCGTCTTCCCGCAGGCTTGGAGGTATGGTTTCGCTGTTGAAAGGCGCCATCGCGGCGGAATCCAGCGCAGTTTGCAATTCTTCGACGCCGCCGGCGCAGCAGTGCATAAGGTGCATCTCAGGCCGGTCTCCAACCTTCATGCCTATCGAAAGCTGGTGGCCGAGCTCGTATCCGCCAACCAGGAGCCGACCATGTCGCTTAAGGCGAGAGTAGCCGACCTGGGCGCGAGGACTGCGGACCGGGCCGGCACGGTGGACGACCTACGCGAGCACTGGAGCCGGCTGACTGACGTCAACCTTCTGAAGACGCTCAAGCTCAGCCGCTGCCAGGCTTTGCGCATGGTAGGCCAGGATTACGCTTGGCTGCTCGACAATGCTGCAGTTGGCGCCGTGCTCCAGCGTGCGGCCGAAGACGAATTGCCGATCATGTGCTTCGTCGGCAACCGAGGCTCTATCCAGACCCATTCCGGCTTAATCAAGTCGGTCAAGCAGATCGGGCCGTGCATCTATGTGCTGGACGAAACCTTCCGGCTGCATCTCAGGAGCCACCAAATCCGTGAGGTTTGGGCCGTGCGCAAGCCGACCAATGACAGTCACGTCACCTCGCTCGAAGCATATGGGTCCGACGGCAAGATGATCATCCAGTTGTTCGGTGCGCGCAAGGAAGGCGAACGCGAGCGCGACGACTGGCGGGTTCTGGCGGAAAACCTGCCGCGTTTCCCCGACAGCTACATGAGAACAGCTACATGAGAAAGACCGATCGTTGTCGGTGGGACGCCGGCGCCCATCTGCCTCCGCAGCGAGTAGCCGGGCATTGAAGCCGAGATCGGGAACACGATGACGCAATAAGCGCGCTGTATTGTCATAACGCGATGAGCAGGTAGCAATTTGGCGCTGCCCCATCGAAGGCATGGTTACGACGAAGCCGCGGCCTTTGGCCGAGCTCAGAGGTGACAATAGCGTTAACGCCACCGACCGTCGTCACTCCCCACCAGGCGGTCAGCTGTTGCGGTTCGGGCCGAGCAGAAATACTGTCAAGACAGCGAGGAACGTGGCAACCGCGCTGTAGAGAAAGACACTGGCAATGCCCGTGTGATCCACCAATAGGCCACCGAAAGTTGTGCCGGCTGCGATCGCCACTTGGAAGGCTATGACCATCAGTACACCAGCGCTCTCGGCCTGTTTCGGAGCGGCGCGCAGCACCATCCAGGTCTGCAATCCGACCGGGACCGCGCCAAAAGCAAAGCCCCATACGGCAACTGCAATTGCCGAGGTCAAGGCCGATGCTCCCATAGTCAGGAGCGAGACAGCGGCTACGGCAATGAGCAGGGGCGGCAGGGCCGCGACTGCCTTGAGACTGTGTTTGGTGAGGAATGCGCCCGCTAAATTGCCGAAGACGCCGGCCGTGCCAGAAGCAAGGAACACGAGCGGGATCGACTTCTTGTCGAGCGGAGGAACGCTCTCGAGAAAGTCGCGGATGTAGGCGAAGCTGGCAAAATGGCCGGAAGCGACCAATAGCACGACTAGGACCGCAACCTTCATCGTCGGATTCTTCGCGACATCCAGCGGACTGCGGAATCTGCGCACTTCGATCGGAGGCAGTGGCGGAATGGTTACGAGTTGCACGAGCAGCGCAACGGCACTCACGATTGCGGCGACCTTGAACGAGGCTCGCCATCCCCAAATGTCACCGACATAAGCGCCGATTGGAGCCGCGCAGACGGAGGCGACAGAAACGCCGGTGAGGATGATCGACATGGCGCGCGGCATGAGGTGACTTGGAACCAGCCGCATTGCCAACGCTGCCGAAATTGACCAAAAACCACCGAGCGATATGCCGAGGACGACGCGTGCCGCCAGCAACACCGGCAGCGACCCCGCAACCTCCGCCAGAACGTTCGACAGGATCAGCAGCAGCGTCATCGCCCAGATGACGACCCTGCGGTCCAGACGCTTTGTCACGATGGCCATTGTCGGTGCCGAGATCGCCGCGACGATTGCGGTCGCTGTTAGCGCCTGTCCAGCCGTGCCCGTGCTGATACCGAGATCATGCGCGAGCGGTGTCAGAACGCTGGCGGGCAGAAACTCTGCCGTCACAAGCCCGAAGGTGCCGAAGGAAAGCGAAATGATCGCACCCCATGCGGGGCCAGACCGTTGATAGGGACTTTCTGGGTCAAGCCGATCTCGGTCGAACAGAGCCGCGTCCACTAAATCTGTCGCCGATTCGGTCATGAATGAGTTCTCCAGCTAGGAGCTGTTGCAGCAGGGGTGGCTATATCGCCGGGGATCAAAGCCGCTAGACCTTCCGGCGGCGGCCAGTCGGCCTCAGTCGAGGCCTCGGCGCCCACGCATCCGAGGCCTCATCGGAGGGCCGACGGACACAACCGTCGACAATGCGGGAGAGTTCTCGGCGCGGTCGCATCGATCGCATCCGTCGAAGTGCGGCCTGTTCACTGCGAACCAAGCAAGCCGAACGCGGTGTCCTCGATCGAGGCCTTGATGGGGGGATGATCGACGATCTCTATATTGCTTTGAAGCAGGAAGTTCCGTCGCCATATGCGGTTATCCTGGCAGCCAGAATTGAGCGGTCGTCGCAAGCACCAAGGCGGTCGCAATGAGTGCAACGAGGCGGAAGTCTGATCGATGGCTGCGGTTCGATGGCCGCGCGATCGACAGAATTGAGGTGATGAGTTATCCCTTTTGAAGCCGTTGCTCCCAATTCTGGGATAAGGTAATTGCAGGCGGTCCCAGCAACGTCGGGCGGCCTTTTTGGTGATTGAATTCATGGGACGACACTCTCGGTCCGTGACGCGTCTGCGAATGACTGCGCAAGTACCGTGCCATCAACGACAAATCTGGCTCTGCTGAGCGGGTGGTGGAGGCACGAGCGTGGGCTATCCCAAGAGCTTGCCGCAAGGTTGTTCGAAGTTGAGGTGCCGGATAGGCCGCAAATATGTCGGGCGGCCTGGGGTTCGCCAACACGAAGATGCGCAAGTTCAAAAGGACGAGCTGAACCCTTGCCGATATCCGTCCGAGGCTGATCTGGAGAAGGTCAAGAACTGCGTCTTGAAGGCTTTCCGCCGCACCGGCAAATGCGAAGCCAAGGTGCTGGGCAAGATGGACAGGGCCACACAACCCCTCGACTGGACGCTCATTAACGGCATCGGTGTGGCTCTGGTAGCTGGCGAGAAAACGCCGTGCTGAAAGACGAAAGCTCGTGTGGCCGGCTCTGAAGGAGGGCCAATGAGGCAGGCGAGGAGAGGCTATAGCCCATTCTTGTAGACTGACCTTGTCCCACGGAGGCGGCTAACCACCCCGCCAGACATCATCGAGGGGAGCGCCACTAGGCTCACGAACAAGTGTTGGTCATTTCCACCTGGGTGACCTCGGCCAAGTCACCAAACCGCTTAGCGCAACCTTTCGAACTGGATGCTCCCCGGGCACATGATCGGCTAGCGATCCCACCAATTGAGTTGCTCCAAGTCGGTGTCTAGCTTTCTACATTCTGTGTCCGACGCTGGACAAGAATGTTGCAATCCCGACCAGTAAGTCAGCACAGGCGCCACCTGTTGCCCAGCAAACGGCAAGGATTATCGAAAGACGAATTCGGCACGGAGCTTGCACCAACGATTGCATGCAAATGCCGACAGCATCTCATGAACGGTCTCTCGATTCTGGCGCGGTTAAATCGCGGCCGGTTCCAGATCATGTCCCGCCCGAAATGGTGAGGGACTTCAGCCTGTTTACGTCGCCCGGCATGTTGCCGACGGCCAACGGGGATCCGCATGCAGCGGTTGCTTGCGTTCATGCCGGGCCTCCGATCTTTTATTCAACCAGCAACACGCGCGACGGTCGGGGTACCTGGGTCATCACTCGCGCGAGCGACCAGCGCCGGGTGCTGCAGGACACCGAAACGTTTTCCAGCCATCGCAGCATCTTCGCCTCTGTGCTCGGCGAGAGCTGGCCGATGATCCCGCTTGAGCTCGATCCGCCATTCCACGGTGTTTTTCGCTCACTGCTCAATCCGCTGCTTTCGCCAAAGCGGGTAATGGCATTGGAGCCGGCTGTCCGGGAACGAGCGATCAAGCTGATCGACAGGATCGCCGCATCAGGCACGAGCTGCGACATCATGAAGGATTTTGCAGTTCCGTTCGCGGTCAATATCTTCCTTCGCTTTATTGGGCTTTCGGACGACGGACTAGAAACATTTGTCGGCTGGGCTAGAGATCTGCTCCACGGCGATAAGGAGCAACGACCACCCGCAGCCCGGACGATCGTGGCCTTCATCGACGAACTTGCCACCGAGCGCCGCAAGGAGCCGGTCGATGATTTCATGACCTTCATCGTGAAGGCAAAGGTCGAGGGCCGTCTGCTCAGTGACGAAGAAGTCCGTGGCATCGGCGTGCTTGTGTTCGTCGCGGGGCTCGACACGGTCTCAGCAGCCATATGCTTCGACTTGGCCCATCTCGCGCGCAACCCCAAAGATCAGGAATTGCTACGAAGCGAACCGGACCGGATTGCCGTCGCCGCGGAAGAATTGCTGCGCGCCTATTCGACCATTCAGATGATCCGAGTGGCAACGAAGGATGTCGACTTCAAAGGCGCGCCGATCCGCAAGGGAGACTATGTTTCCTGTGCCACGATGATTGCCAATCGTGACCCGGCGGAATTCGAATACCCGAATGAGATCGATCTGGCGCGCGAGGACAACCGGCACGCTGCCTTTGGCTATGGTCCCCATCGTTGTCTTGGCTCACACCTTGCCCGGCGGGAGATTGTCATTGGCCTGGAGGAGTGGCTGGCGCGCATCCCAGCCTTTCGGATCAAGACAGGGACTGAACCCATCACCTTCGGCGGCCATGTGTTCGGGATCGAGAATCTGATCCTGGACTGGTCCTGAAGTTTCCGCCAACGACATTGGAGTTCGCTATGCGTGTCATCGTACACAAAGCCAGATGCCAGGGTCATGCGCGCTGCTTGGCGCGGGCGCCGAGAGTCTTCAAGCTTGATGACGACGGCTACATCTTGCCCGGTGATATTGATGTTGCCGATGGGGAGCAACTGCTTGCCTCACAAGGGGTAAGAGCCTGCCCCGAACAAGCTCTGGAAGTTGACGAGCCCCCCGCTAACTCAATTGTAGAGAGAGACACACGCAAAGTGCAGACTGGCGTCGGGAAGGACAAAACAATCATACAATTCGCGACAGAACCTGTCGACCACGCGAAAATTACCGAACTGCGTGACCGAGAGGCGATCCGCAACTGCCTGTATCGGTACTGCCGCGGGATAGACCGCGCCGATGAGGCGGCGCTGCGTAGCGCATACTGGCCCGAAGCGTATGACAGGCACGGTCCCTATTGCGGACCGGCAGAGGACTTCATCCAATTTGCTCTCGGTCTGCCGGGGCAGCGTAACATCCATCAAATCACGAACAGCCTGATCGACTTCATCAGTTCAGCAGAGGCCGCGGTCGAGAGCTATTTCACCGCGCTGCAACGCGGACCGGATACAGACCAAGAAATACGTCAGACGCTGCTTTGCGGCCGTTACTGCGATCTGTTTCAGAAGAGGCAGGACGAGTGGCGAATTGCGGAACGGACAGTCGTCTACGATTGGGTTGAGGAGCAAATCCCGCCAGCGATTCTTGAGGCAGATAGGTTCGGCCGGCGACAGCCGATTGGAGCACCACATCCAGACGATCCCATCTACCAGCTGCTCAAGCGTCACATCCCCACCGACCAAGATGGCGTCGAGGGTCCCCAACTGGGAGCTGCATAAGTGGGTAGAAATGGAGGATGAGCGCCTTGCGGGATTGAGATCTGTGTGGGGCCGCAACTGGCGGTCACTGCAACGATTTGGCTCGACCCTTCATTCCGCCCAAGGTCGATGGGCTGAGATCACAAGCGGTCATCGTGGAGAAGCTCTCGTGAAACTGGCAGCACGCACCGTAATCATCACAGGCGCCGCGGGCGGGATCGGCCGTGCCCTGGTCGATATCCTTGCCGCGGACGGAGACACTGTAGTTGCGGTGGACCTTCCGGGCAGTGGTGTGGTTGAACTGGCTCGGGATCTCGGGTCGCCGCACGTCGGTCTGGAGTGCGATGTGTCGCGAGAGAAGGACATGCTCTCACTTTTCGGCCAGGTCGAAGCACGGTTCGCGCAAATCGATGTCCTCATCAACAATGCGGCGGTTGGACCCACGATGGATAGGATCATCGACACCGCTGTCGATACCTTCCGACGCGGCGTGACAGTGAACCTTATTGGGCCATTCGTTATGGCCCGGGAAGCGGCGCGGCGCATGAGGCCGGGCGGTGCGATCGTCAATGTGGCTTCGATGGCGGGCGTGGTCGGCAATCCCAGGCGCAACGCCTACGCAGCCTCGAAAGCTGGCGTGATCTCGTTGACAAAGTCCCTTGCGTGCGAGTGGGCTATGCGAGGAATCCGCGTCACGGCGGTGGCGCCGGGCTCCGTCCGCACCCCAATGGTCACAGAACTGGCACGCGCTGGCAAAATGGACCTCGCGGCGATACGCCGCCGCGTGCCGATGGGGCGCTTGGCTCGCCCCGACGAGATCGCCAGGGTCGTGCGTTTTCTGAGCAGCACGCAGGCGCGCTACATCACCGGCTCGGTGCTGGCAGTCGACGGAGGCTGGATGTCATTCAACCAGCCGGGGGATGCTCACCCGCCGGTGGATAGTGCGCTCCAAGCCGAGCTCTCCTGTCCGGCCGAATGCACAGATGCGCGAATCGTGCTCGTCACCGGTGGCGCAAAAAGCATTGGCGCGGCCGTCGCTCGCCGCTTTGCCGCGAACGGCGACACCGTCGTGATTGCTGATAAAGATGGCACTGCAGCGGCAGAGCTGGCTACATCGCTCCCCGGCAAGCATCTGGCGAAATCGCTGGACGTGGCCGTCGAGAGCGATGTGGTGTCGATGTTCGAAGAGCTGAGGCGACGCTTCGGGTATATCGATGTTCTGGTCAATAGTGCTGATACCGCCGACAGGATTGTGCCTGCGATCGAGCAACTGTCGAAACAGCTCGAACACGTCCTGGATGTCAACCTTACCGGCGCCTTCACCTGCGCGCGCGAAGCGATCAAGGCTATGCGCCCGGGCGGCGTGATCCTCAATCTCGGGTCGATCGACAGCTTTCTGCCGTTCGCGCCGCGCCATGCCTACGGCGCCTCCAAGGCGGGGATGGATATGCTGACCCGTTGCATGGCGGCCGAACTCGGCCCGGTCGGAATTCGGACAGCCACCGTCGCTCCTGGCCACATCCGCACGCCCGCACTTGCTCAGTTGGCCAAAGCCGGCCGCATCGACCTGGCAGCAATCGGACGACGCATCCCCATGGGCAGGATGGGACGGCCAGAAGACGTCGCAGATGCATCGTTCTTCCTTGCTTCGTCTGACGCCTCATACATCAACGGCTCGATCCTCTACGTGGACGGCGGCTGGACCTCGTTCGGTGATGCGGGAAACGCCAGCGAACTCTATGACGAATGTTTTGCGGAGGCCGCAGGTTAATTGCCAGGCATTCGCAGGGCGACCGGCCGAGCATTATGAAGCCTCGGCTCCACGACGCACCCGAGGTGCTTGAGATCCAAGCATGCGCATGCCGAGCACATTCCCGGTCGGCTGACGTGTCTATAACGAGGAGAAATCATGGAATTTGCCACTTTCATTCTGGCCGCCCAGCGTGGCTATCACCAATCCTCAGAAAGCGTCATCCGCAACTCCATCGAACAGGCCGTCGCTTCGGAGCAGGCTGGGTTCAACACCGCGTGGTTTGCTGAGCACCACTTCAACAATTACAGCCTCATACCATCCCCGCTGATGATGGTGGCGCACTGCGCCGGCTTGACAAGCACGATTCGCCTGGGCACTGCCGTCTGCGTGCTGCCGCTTTACCAACCGCAGCGCCTGCTGTCCGAGATCGGCTTCGCCGACATCGTTGCGAACGGCCGTCTCGAGCTCGGCGTAGGCTTGGGATACCAGCAGTTCGAGTTCGAACGGTTCGGCGTGGACATCGATGAGGCGCCGGCCGTCTTTTCGGAATACCTGGACATCATTCTCAAGGGCCTCAACCAAAACGTCTTCGAACACGACGGCCAGTATGAGAAGATCCCCCCAACAGCGATTTCGGTCCGCACAGTCCAGCAGCCGACGCCGCCTATCTGGATCGCTGGCGGAGCCGCACGGATGGCTCGGGCCTACCGCGAGGGGCACAATTTTTTTGTCACAGCCTTCCACGACGGCTTAGAGACTTTGACCACACTGCGTGAATCAGTCGAGAGGGCGGCGGCATCCGAGGAAAAGAACGTCACCGACGTCAAGATATCGCTGCTGCGCTGCTGCTATGCCAGCCACGACGAGTTGGAGATCAACAGCTATCTCGACAATGCCCGCTTCCAGCGCCGGCTTTCTGAAGCCCTGCATCAGCGCCGCCAACAGAGCCACGATGGCTACCTGCTGCAGGAGACACCGACCCAGCAGGATCTGTCCTTCGAGACCATGCGCAAAAATTTGCCGATTGGCAGCGTAAATCGCGTGATTGATCGCCTGCTGGAAGAGATCGATGTCTTGAAACCGGACCAGATCGCAGTTCAGACTCAATTGGGCGACTTCGACCAAAAGACGATGCTGCGCCAGATCGAGCTCTGGGGCGACAAGATCATCCCTGCGGTCAACAAGGCGCTTTGTCATGCCGGAAGCTGAAGCCGGCCGTTACGATGATGGCTGCCTATCCACGCGCGCAATGGCGTGGGTCCGAGCTAGGGAGGAGCTTCGATCAGCATGTGCTGCCCTGCGTGCTTTCGCGTTCGCTTGAGGAGGTCCAGGCGGGCGAGGTGTTGGCGACGGAGGGGACAGGCCTTTCGTCTGTCGAATTGCGTGATGTCTTGGCCGCAACTTTCCCGTCTACCTCCAGCAGCGTATTCGCTTTGGAGGAGTTGAGCGAGCCCGAGCCGGAACTGGAAGAGGAGCTGCTGCGCCGGCTGCTGCTAGCGCATGCTGCGCCGGGCGACCCGGCGAGCGCCCGCTTGGCCAAGATCATCGCCCGGCGTGCGATGCGCACGGACCATCTTTGGCGGGATCTTGGCCTCTCAAATCGCGCTGAGCTCAGCCGCCTGCTTGCCAGACATTTTCCCGCGCTGGCGGCAGGCAACACAGAAAACATGAAATGGAAAAAGTACTTTTACCGCAAGCTGTGTGAGGCCGAAGGCTTTTCGTCATGCACTGCACCCAGTTGTCGGGAATGCCATGACTTCGAAAGCTGCTTCGGCCCGGAGGAAGTTGAGAGTCGCCTCTCGCCGACCAGGAATGCCGGTTAGTCACTTCGCTTGATCGCAGCTGCGGACAACCGCTTATCACGGCGCCGTAGTATGGAGGAAGGGATGTTCATCGCCTCGCGATATTTGGTGACGGTACGGCGAGCGACATTGATGCCGGTCTGCTTGAGCTGAGCAACGATGTCTTCGTCGGAAAGTACCTTGTCGAGCGATTCTTCGGCGATGATTGCCTTGATCCGATGGCGGACAGATTTGGCGGAGTGCGCGTCGCCGCCCTCGCAGGATGCGATTGTCGCTGTGAAAAAATACTTCAGCTCGAACACCCCGCGCGGAGTTAACATGTACCTGTTCGAAGCCACCCGGCTTACCGTCGACTGGTGCATTTTGATCCCGTCAGCGACATTTTTGAGACAGAGAGGCCGCAGATGGGCGACGCCGTGTGTAAAAAAGGCATCCTGCTGGCGCACGATTTCGGTCGCAACCTTAAGGATCGTCTTAGCGCGCTGCTCGAGACAGCTGATCAGCCAGTTCCCTTTTTCCTGGCAATGGTCGAGAAACGCTTTGCCTTCCGGATTTTGATTGGTCAGCTGCGAGATTTCGGCGACATAGGTGTGGTTGATCAACACTTTGGGCAGCGTGGCCGGATCAAGCTCCACCCGCCATCCACCTTCGGACTTGGGCATTACCCAGACGTCCGGTACGATGGTTTCCGGCGTCCCGGACTGGAACCGGTCTCCAGGCTTGGGATCGAGCGCGCGGATTTCGTTCCTCATGTCGAGGAGATCCTCCTCGTCGACTCCGCAACGCTGCTTCAATCCCTGAAAATCCCCCCGTGCAAGCATCTCGAGATTGGCGACCAAAGCTGCCATAGCCGGGTCGAACCGGTCTTGCTGGCGCAGCTGAATCTCCAGGCATTCGCTGAGAGTTCGCGCAAAAATCCCCGGCGGATCAAATTGCTGCAAGATTCCGATGACCCGTTCCACATCAGCTTGCCGAACGTTTAACCTCCCGGCCAGATCGAAAAGGTTTACCTGAAGATAGCCAGTGTCCTCCAGATGGGCGGCGAGCTGTCCGGCAATCAGCCGCTCCTGCGGGGTGAACGGGGTGAGGGCGACCTGGCGGGCGACATGGTCGTGCAATGTTTCGGTGTGGGCGGTAAACTCCTCGACGGCAGGTCGATCGTTGCCGCTACTGCGTTGCGACTTCCATTGCCCGCGCCCGCCAGACGGCCCGCCAATGGGCGATTCGCCGATTTCGCTTCTGCTTTGACTGCTCCGCTGATCCTCCCCTGGCAGCGGCGAAACGTCGTCAAACGGGTCAGGCTTCAAAACGGGGTTCTTCTCGAGTGCCTGCTCCACGAGCTGATGGAGTTCAGTATGCGTCAATCGCAGCAAGCGAATAGCTTCAATGGCTTGAGGCGATAAGACCATACGTTGCTTCTGGCGTTGAAGCAGGCTTGCTGAGAGATGCATGTTGAACCGGTAATCTGCCGAGGAGGCTCTAGTGTGTGCTGGGGTTGTGTGAGACTTGCCACTTCTGGGTCATGCCGCCGCCTTCAGTTTGTCGAGAACGTTTTGCGGGGATGAAACGCCATAGGGGTCCGTCTCGCAGTTGTCACAGAAGCCTTCCTCCTCGAACCACTGCTCCACCACGCCATCGTCGATCAGAGCGGCGTATCGCCAGGAGCGCATGCCAAAGCCCAGATTGTCCTTCGCGACCAGCATGCCCATCTTGCGCGTGAACTCGCCCGACCCGTCTGGGATCAGCTCGATCTTCTGCAGCCCCAAGGACTTTCCCCACGCATTCATGACGAAAGCATCGTTGACTGAGACGCAGTAGATCGCGTCAATTCGCAGTTCCAGAAATTGATCATAGAGTTTTTCGAAATCGGGCAGTTGGAAGGTCGAGCAGGTCGGGGTGAAGGCGCCAGGCAGCGAGAACAGGATAACGCGCTTGCCCCCGAAATAATCGTCGGAGGTCTTGTTCTCCCACCGATAAGGATTTGGCCCCCCGATCGACTCATCGCGAACACGCGTGCGAAAGGTCACGAGAGGAACGTTCTTTCTATCGGTCATTGATTTGCTCCCAGGCCAAAGTGGTACGGTGCATTTTTCGGTTAAACTGAAGCGGCATCGACTTCGGTGGACAGTTCCGGCAGCCTTTCGCCCTGGCGTGGTTGCCTCGGACCAGTCTTGTGCAAGACCGCCCCCGAGCAGGGACGTTTAACGGCGACGAGCTTCCAGTTTTCCGCGGGGACGGGGAATGTTTGCTCGCGTGCTTTATCGAGCTTTGAGAGGTAGGCATGGTCTCCAACCGTGGTTTTGACTGCGTTCTAGCGACCGGGTCGCAAGCGCCATGCCAATTGACCCCATGCCTTGGGTTCACTTCGGTTTTTGCAGCAACTTTCGTGTTGTGCAGTAATGCCGGTCGATATTATTGCTCAAGCAGCACTGGAAATTGGGTGGGACTCCGTTCGGCAAACCCGGCCTTTGTCCGAAGCCGGACACGAATGTCGGAAATTAGCCAAACGCCAGGACCTGGGGCGGGTTTAAGAAACGTTGCCGTGGGCACCGTTCTTCAGCACAATTGCGCCACGCGAGCATGGCTCCCAGCGTCAATGCCGTGCAGCAGCGAGACGAAAGTCACTGCAGAATATCAACCTCTGCGAAGTCGTTGAGACCCAGCATGTGCGAGCCGTTCGAGCCGCAGATCAAGGCATGCTCGAGGAAGAGCTCGTGCTCTCGGCAGCAAGTGTTGCGACGTCTGACAAGGATCGTCGCGCTTCTCCTCGCCGACTATAAGGTGCGCCTCACGATCTGAGACGATGGGACAGGATGGCCAAGGAGGTGCGCCGTCTTGCATGCCCCGCCAGCGAGGCGAACCCTCTTGGCTACGCGCGCCACCAGAGACGCTCCATATCGTCAGGCCCGCGTCTCATGCTCAGATGAGCCGGTATTTGGCTCTCTCATCAGCGAACCGAGAGAGCCCATGCCAAGACGGAAGCAAGCAAGACGAACGAGCGTCAGATACCCTGCGCCTGACCCATAAACAGGGCAGTCCGGTGGGCGAGGTGGCAGAGCAACTGAGGTTCGGCAAGACCTCGGTTTCCACCTATTTCTGCGGGCGCTGGAGGCGGGCTGTCGTGCTGGCCCTGCATGCGGCTTTGACGACGATGCGATGTTGAAACACCGTCTGTTGCGCCGAATCGGCCGTCGGCCACACGTTGGGTCGTCATCAGGTTCTCGACAGCTTCCCGGTGTCAAATCCAAACCGTGGTCGGCGATCCCCACCAAGGTGGGAAGGCAGCGCTGACACAGCCGAACGTCGATCAAGTCACGATCAACGATTGCCTCATGTCACATGCCCTGCGGGACTGAAAAACGGAGAAGAACATGTGCGATGCAAAACTGAAGACCGTGCTTTCGCTTTTTTCGCCGGTGGCCAGCAAATTAGATGCTCTCTCGTCCAACGGACCAGCGACGGATGCAAATTGCGTTAAGCTAAATACGAACGAGAACCCGTTTCCGTTGCCGAAGAGCGTAATGCAAAGTGCAATTGCTGCGATCGAACACCAGTATCTTTATCCGGAAGACGACAATCTCAGCTTAAGGGCAGCTGCCTCCGACACTTACGGATTTTCCAAAGATCAGGTGATTGCCGGCAACGGTTCGTCGGAACTGCTCGGACTCATCTACAGAGCTTTCCTCGCCCCAGGAGATAGAGTGGCGATGCTGTCGCCCGGATTTTCGTTCAACCGTAAACTTGCCATGTTGCAGGGTGCTGAGTTTCTCGAAATCGCATCGAGCGAAGCTCATCCCCTGCCGATAGAAAAACTGCTGTCCGGCCCCGCAAAAGACGCGAAGTTCATTCTGTTGGCTAATCCGAACAATCCGACCGGAACATTCGTGCCGGTGGCCGAAATCGAACGCCTTGTGGAGCAAGCAGATCGCTTGATCGTCTTGGATGAGGCCTACGTTGACTTCGCACCCGACCATGCCCTGCGCCTCGTCAATAGGCATCCGAATCTTTTGATCTTGAGGACTTTTTCAAAGAGCTATGCTGCCGCTGGCGTGCGAGTCGGCTTCGGTTTCGGTCACCCAGAAATCATTGGCAGGCTGCGCAACATCCAGAATGTCTTCAACATGAACGTGATCGGGCAGGCGGTCGGGAAAAGCATTCTTGCGCATCGCCACGCCTACGAAGAGAACCACAGGCACATCAAGCATGAACGACAGCGAGTGACCCTGGCGCTGTTGCAACTTGGCTTTTCAGTAACACCCTCCCACGCAAACTTTTTGCTGGCCCGTGTGCCGGCGGGACAGGAGGGCTCATGCTGGCAAGCCGCGTTGAAAGAGCAGAAGATCCTCATCGCCAGCTTTCCTGACATAGATTTGAAGAACTGCATTCGCGTCAGCATTGGCACCACAGAGCAGATGGACAAATTCCTTGCTGCCGCCAAAAACGTTTGTATGAACGTTAAGAGGAATCGCGGTATGCACAAGCATGAAGTCAATTCACATTGCTTTGGAAATGTATCAAGTAATAAGTGTCGATGTGTTGTGAGTTATGATGTTTCCAATAGTGGATAAATCATAGGTAATTTGGAGAATAATTAATTGAAGAAAATTTTCGCTTCGGGCCTGACCTTCGGCATCTTCGATCATCTGGACGAAAACGGCGATGACATCGCCCAACAATATGCAGATCGGCTGAGCCTAGCAGAAGCGTGCGATGGCTATGGCTTTTATGCGTATCATCTCGCAGAGCACCACTGTACGCCGCATGGCAGAGGTCCATCACCGAATTTGTTCTTAGCGAGCGTCGCCCAGCGAACCCGCAGTCTTCGTGTTGGTCCCATGGTAATGCTACTTGCGCTCTATCATCCGCTGCGTGCCTTCGAGGAGATCTGCATGCTTGATCAGTTGAGCGGCGGCAGGCTTGAACTCGGCATAGGGCGCGGCTCTGCTCCGACTGAATTGGGATACTTCGGGGTTGCTGTAGAAGCAGCACCAGAACAGTATGCGGAGGCCAGCGAGATTCTCATCAATGCGATGAAAGGCGGGACGCTTTCTTATCAGGGCCGCCACTTTGAGTTGAAAGACGTTCCGCTGACGTTGAGACCTCACCAATATCCCCATCCGCCGACATGGATCGCCACCAATCGACCCGAGCCGGCTAGCTGGGCCGCCGCGAATGGGGCAAACATCGCCTGCGTCGGACCTTCCACTTCTGTTCGCAGCGTTACCGACGCGTTCCGCGCCGCCCGAATTCACGATGCTGACATTGGCCACCAAGCGCCATTTCTTGGATTGCTCCGAATGGTGGTGATAGAGCGTTCTGAAACAGATGCGTATTTGCTCGCAGCACCTGCCTATGAACGATGGCTCAAGAGCTTCAAATTTCTATACGAACTAAATGCCATTCCCACTCCACCAAACTTGCCTCTGAACTTCGATGCAGCAATTGAAAGTGAATTGTGCGTCGTGGGAACGGCAGCTTCTGTCCGAAAAGCTCTCCTTGATCAGTTGGAAGAGGCAGGTGCTAATTATCTTCTGTGTCAACTGGCATTTGGGGATTTGCCGCTGGATGCGTCCCTATACACCGCATCGACCATTCGATCCGAAATCATGGCTCGAGTTGGCGCATCGTGAAATCCGTTGCGTGATTGGAGGAGCAGCGGCAGCGCTGCTCCTCATTCCGAAACGGTTGTGGGGGCCGAACCTCTTGTGTCAGGCGTAAACCACTAGAGCACGTCCTGTTTGATCCAGTTCATATCCTGCGGCTTTGAAGTAGTTGGCACATTCGGCTGGGGTGAAGAGGTCGACGACCGCGCCGACGCGTCTCATAGAGCCTTGATGGTTCTCTCGGCTTTGCTCGCAGCAGCGCCTTAAGTTTGGCGAAGGCGTTCTCAATCGGATTGAAGTCGGGACTGTAGGGCGGCAGGTAGAGCAGGCTCGCGCCCGCGGCCTCAATCGCGTCGCGCACGCCGGCGGCCTTGTGGGCGGGCAGGTCGCCCATGACGACTACGTCGCCCCGCGACAATGTCGGTGAAGGCCTTGGTCTTCCAGTGGCATGTGGCACGCCGGCCTGGCAGCGCTCGCCGCGCAGGGTTCTCCAGGCGGATGTCGCCAATGTCAAATTTGCTGGCATCCATGCCGCCATCGCTTTCTGGTTCCAGATCGAAAAATCGCCGAATGGAACCAGCGCATCAACCTGCGCCTCAAGGAGCTCACTGCCACTTTCGGTCGGCGGGGTGTGCCGCCCCACAAATAGAACATCAATTGTCGTGCCAACCGCGCAAGCGAAGGCCAGAAAGCCAACCTGTGTTTCTACGGCTTAATTGAGAGGCAGCCGATGTCGGCCGAACATCACCTTGTCTCGAAGTCGACGAATCCGACAGCAGGTTGCGAAAGTGCGCGCGACGCGAACAAACTGCTGAAGCGCTCAACTCTTATTGATCACGCGTGTTGGACGCGAACCATTCTCGTTCCAATCGGGCTGAGCGCAAATTCTCCCGGTTCACAAAATTGCGTTGCTGGAGTAGTGGGGGCGCAGAGAAATCTCCGGTCGCAGCCTTACCCGGTCAAAACAAGGATACCAATGATGAAGACTCTCGCCGTCTGCTCTGGCGGATTGGACTCCGTTTCCCTTGCTCACATGGTGGCAGCGGAGCATGAACTCACCGGCCTTCTATCTTTCGACTATGGCCAACGGCACAGGAAGGAATTGGGCTTCGCCGCTCTTTGCGCGGAGCGACTGAAGGTCCCGCACCAGATCATCGACCTCCGCGAAATTGGCCGTGGCCTTTCCGGCTCAGCGCTCACCGACAGTGTCGACGTGCCGGACGGCCATTACGCCGAAGATACTATGAAGATTACGGTGGTGCCGAACCGCAATGCCATCATGTTTGCAATCGCCTTCGGGCTGGCCGCCACGCATAAGGCAGAAGCGGTGGCGGCGGCCGTGCATGGTGGGGATCATTTCATCTATCCAGATTGCCGTCCGGCCTTCATCGAAGCTTTCCAGACAATGCAAGACCGCGCGCTCGACGGCTATGCGCAGATACGCCTCTATGCACCGTACGTGAACCTCGGAAAAGCTGACATTGTGGCGGATGGCGCAAGATACGGCACCCCGTTTGCCGAGACCTGGTCCTGTTACAAGGGCGGCGTGCGTCACTGCGGGCGATGCGGGACCTGCGTCGAGCGGCGCGAAGCGTTCCATCTCGCCGGGCACGCTGATCCCACCGACTACGAGGACGCCGATTTCTGGCTCGAGGCACTCCGCAGGAGGCGCGCGTAATGTTCCACATCAGCAAGGAATTCCACTTCTCGGCCTCGCATCAGCTCACCTCCTTGCCCCCCAACCATCAATGTGCGCGCCTGCACGGGCATAACTATATCGTCGTAGTGGAGCTATCGGCCAAGGAACTGGACGCCCGCGGCTTCGTGCGCGACTATCACGATCTGGCGCCGCTCAAACGCTATATTGACGAGAGCTTCGACCATCGGCACCTCAACGACGTGCTGGGACATGAGAAAGTCACGGCGGAATGCCTGGCCAGACATTTCTATGAATGGTGCAAGGCACGTCTGCCGCAGACCACGGCCGTGCGCGTTAGCGAAACACCGAAAACTTGGGCGGAATACCGTCCGTGACCGACATGCATCCCGCAATCCGTGTGAGCGAGATATTTGGGCCGACGATCCAGGGCGAGGGCGTGCTCATCGGCTTGCCGACGGTGTTCATCAGAACCGGCGGATGTGATTATCGCTGTTCATGGTGCGACAGCCTTCACGCGGTGGACAATCAGTATCGCAATGAATGGCTACCGATGCCGATCGATGCCGTGTGGCAAACCGTCCATGCGCTTTCCGGCGGCAGGCCGGTTATGGTCTCCTTGTCAGGCGGCAACCCGGCCATTCAGCCGTTCGGTCCCCTCATAGAACGAGGCCATCGCGAGGGCTATCGTTTTGCACTGGAAACGCAGGGTTCCGTGGTGAGGGAGTGGTTTGCGGATCTTGACGTGCTGATCCTTAGCCCAAAGCCGCCGTCCAGCGAAATGACGACCAGTTGGGCTGCGTTTGAGGCGTGCCTCGAAGCGGCGCAAGAGAAGCCGCAAATCGTGCTCAAGCTCGTCGTTTTCGACGAGAGTGACTATGCCTATGCCAAAGAAGTCGCGGCGCGATATCCGCACCTTCCGATCTATCTGCAACCCGGCAATCACACGCCGCCGCGCCCTGGCAGTGAAGACACCTCTGTCGACTTGGACGGAATAATGATGCGAATGGAATGGCTTGTCGAAAGGGTGACCAGCGACAGGTGGTTCGAAGCCCGCGTGTTGCCGCAGCTGCACGTTCTGCTTTGGGGTAACAAGAGGGCGGTCTAGTCTGCGGCTTGCGTCGCACCGGAAGGCCGGGCTCCGACGGCTTGGCAGGCTCTCTTAGCGTGCCGAGTACAGCCGAGCTTTGTTCGCGCCAGCGGTCTCGCATTGTGCGGCTGGAAACCGCCCGGACACCCGCTGCCGGCGTGTGTTACCTTGACTCCGATGAGCGGTCGTCACGCAAAGTTGAAATCCGCAAGAACTGGCCTTCTCGCCCCAGCTGCTTGACTGTTTCCTCCGTCGCAAGCACGTCATCCCTCCCATCCTTGTCCAGCCCTTATCGATGTATCTCATGGTCCGGCCTGACGCTCGACTGTCAGACACCAGAACGCCAAAGGGGCTGGCCCGCCGGTCAACGGCAGCTGCTAAACAGAACGGCGATGTGCATGGGAATGCATCCGTTGCTTAAATGCCTTCCATAAAGAAGATCGATTTCCTCACTGGCCCAACGATCTCATGGATTTGTTCACGCAACAGGTGAAGCCGTCCGAGATTACGGCGCAACTCGGCTCGGCTTCGTTCCGGTCGGGGCATACGCTACCCGCACCGTCGGACCCTTTGCCCGCGCGTGTTCGATTGCCGCTCACTCGTCATCTTCTGGCGGTTCTAGTTTGCCAACCGAAACCTCTAGCCTCGTGGTGCACTCAATAAGGTTAGCTAGCAATTTGGCATCAATGTCTGTGTGCCCCTCGTACTCGGAGAGGTTTCGCTCGTTGTGCGCCTTTAGAAAAATCTGAATGTCAGCCTTGTCGGTTCCGACGGTATGAACGAGCGCTTGAAACACCGAAGTGCGATTGTCCGAGCGATAGCCTTCGCGGCGTAGGGCTGCCAGGGCAAGCCGATGCGCAGCTCCATATAAGAGAGTGAATTGGCTGTCGGGGTCGAGACCTTTCTGTGCGTCAGTTAAATTCTTGCGCGCGCCACCCAGCATGCCGTCATATTCGGACAGCGATGGGGGCTCACTTTTCATCAGCCCAATCTTTACGAGGTTGTCTAGTTCTTGCTTGCCCACGCTTGTAAATCTTTCTCCGAGCCGATGAGGAAAATCTTTGGAAGGGTACTTACCTTGCGGACAAACGACCCTTTCTGAGACGCCTTTCGTTGCCATTCCTCCGGCGACAGAAATGTCGGACTGACCTTTCGGCCTAGTCTCAGTTCCGCGTTTTGTGCGGCTGAATAAAGTTCAGAGAGGTTCAGGTTATCGCCGACCACCATCAAATCGATATCGCTGCGTTCTGTGTCCGTGCCTTTGGCGACTGAACCGTACACGAAGGCAGATTTGATCGAATGAAAGTGCGACAGCAATTCCCTTAGTGGCTCGGTTGGTATTTGGTTCTTAAGTGAAAAGTGCGCCGTGCTCTGCAAAGCAGGGGGGGCTGCGTTCTCAGGCCCCGCGCTAGTGCCGTCACGATGCGCCTTTAGGCGCTGGTATTCATCGACCGAAAGCAGCACAAGCCGTTCGCGGCCATTCTTGCTGATGATCACGGGTTCCGCTAGCGCCTTGTCCTGATACACCCCAAAGTTGCGCTGAAATTCAACCGAGCTAATGACCGACATAGAATTGTCCCGATAATCCGTCATATCCGTATAATACGTATCTTTTTGAAAATATCAATGATCTCGTGCTAAGGTACTGAATTATTTGCCTTCGGCGGAACCAACTCGTAGACGGGCTATGAAAGGTTAAGCGCGGATGTCTGTCGGCCGCCGGCGTTCCCGCTCCGCAAGCCTGCCTGAACTATTCCGCGCGGCGGTCAAGCCCCAGGCTCCTGCTCATCCAGCGACCGCCCGATCAATAGCAGGCTGGAAAGACAATAGCGGACGTCTTCCGATGGTCTCGCCATCAGGGCCAGCTCCCCATTATCCCGCTTCGAGCTCGACACAGGGCGGTTTCGATGGCGCACGACAATCTGTGTCGGCTTTGTCGTGTCCGTGACAGACGCCTGAAAGGCCCGCTCGCGCGTTTTGCCGCCGTCTAAGTGGCTGGAATTTAATAACAAAGTTTCTTCTCGGATCGGCCGATCACGCTGGTACGCTTTTTGCGATGCTTGGTGTGAGGCGGCACGAGCTGCCTATCGGCACTTGTGTCGCGGGCAGTCGCGATGATTAGAACGAAGGAAGGAAAGCTATTATGTCAGGTCTGCGTCAGATCGCCTTTTACGGCAAAGGCGGCATCGGCAAGTCCACCACCTCCCAAAACACGCTCGCCGCCCTTGTCGACCTCGGGCAGAGAATCCTCATCGTCGGATGCGACCCCAAAGCCGATTCCACACGCTTGATCCTGAATTCGAAAGCTCAGGATACCGTCCTGGATCTCGCCGCACAGGAAGGTTCGGTGGAAGACCTCGAACTCCAGGACGTGCTCAAGGTCGGCTACAGAGGCATCAAGTGCGTGGAGTCCGGCGGCCCCGAGCCGGGTGTCGGTTGCGCCGGCCGCGGCGTCATCACCTCGATCAATTTCCTCGAGGAGAATGGCGCTTATGACGATGTCGATTATGTGTCCTATGACGTCCTCGGCGACGTGGTATGCGGCGGCTTCGCCATGCCGATCCGCGAAGGCAAGGCCCAGGAGATCTACATCGTCATGTCCGGCGAGATGATGGCGCTCTATGCCGCCAACAACATCGCCAAGGGCATCCTCAAATATGCCCATTCGGGCGGTGTGCGGCTGGGCGGGCTGATCTGCAATGAACGTCAAACCGACCGTGAACTCGATCTGGCCGAAGCACTGGCTGGCCGATTGAATTCCAAGCTCATCCACTTCGTGCCCCGCGACAACATCGTCCAGCATGCCGAACTCAGGAAGATGTCGGTGATCCAGTACGCGCCGGACTCCAAGCAGGCGGGGGAATACCGCGCTCTGGCCGAGAAGATCCACGCCAATTCGGGCCAGGGTACGATCCCGACGCCGATCACCATGGAGGAGCTGGAGGAGATGCTGCTCGACTTCGGCATCATGAAGACCGACGAGCAGATGCTTGCCGAGCTTCACTCCAAGGAAGCGGCGAAGGCGGCGGCCCAGTAGTGACATTAGCGCTGCCATGAATCGGCGCGCCTTGCAGAGAACGGCGCCTATTCGTTGAGGCGTCACCCAACCTTGAAAGGGGACTCATGAGCCGGGAATACGAGAATGACGGTGCTCTTCATGCGAAGCTTATCGAAGAGGTGCTGTCGCATTATCCCGACAAGGCGGCGAAGCGCCGCAAGAAGCACCTCAACGTCGCAAAGAGCGGCAACGAGGCTGGCGGGGAAAGCGAGGTCCTTTCCGAATGCGACGTCAAATCGAACATCAAGTCCATTCCCGGGGTGATGACGATTCGCGGCTGTGCATATGCGGGTTCGAAAGGCGTGGTGTGGGGGCCAGTCAAGGATATGGTCCATATCTCGCACGGCCCGGTCGGCTGCGGCCAATACTCTTGGTCGCAGCGCCGCAACTACTACGTCGGTACGACGGGCGTCGACACGTTCGGGACAATGCAGTTCACCTCCGATTTCCAGGAGAAGGACATCGTCTTCGGCGGCGACAAGAAGCTGGAACAGATCATTGACGAGATTGAAGTCTTGTTTCCGCTCAACAACGGCATCACCGTGCAATCCGAATGCCCTATCGGCCTGATTGGCGATGACACCGAGGCGGTTTCTCGCAAAAAGACCAAGGAGTATGACAAGACGATCGTGCCGGTACGCTGCGAGGGTTTCCGCGGCGTCTCGCAGTCGCTTGGCCACCACATCGCCAATGATGCGATCCGGGATTGGGTCTTCGACAAAAAGGATGTCAAGTTCGAGGCCGGCCCCTACGACGTCAACGTCATCGGCGACTACAATATCGGCGGCGATGCCTGGGCCTCGCGCATACTGCTTGAGGAGATAGGGCTGCGCGTGGTCGGCAACTGGTCGGGTGACGCCACACTCGCAGAGATCGAGCGCGCCCCGAAGGCTAAGCTCAATCTTATCCACTGCTACCGGTCGATGAACTACATCTGTCGGCATATGGAGGAAAAGTATGGCGTCGCTTGGATGGAGTACAATTTCTTCGGTCCCTCCCAGATCGAAGCCTCTCTGCGCAACATAGCCAAGCATTTTGGGCCGGAAATCGAGGAGAAGACCGAAAAGGTCATTGCCAAGTACAGGCCGCTTGTTGATGCGGTCATCGCCAAGTACCTGTCGCGCCTGGAAGGAAATACCGTGATGCTCTATGTCGGCGGCCTGCGCCCCCGCCACGTCGTCACGGCCTACGAGGACCTCGGCATGGTCATCGTGGGCACCGGCTATGAATTCGCCCACAGCGACGACTATCAGCGCACCGGCCACTACGTGAAGAACGGCACGCTGATCTATGATGACGTGACCGGCTATGAGTTGGAGAAATTCATCGAAGGGATTCGCCCAAATCTGGTCGGCTCGGGAATCAAAGAAAAATACCCGGTGCAGAAGATGGGCATACCGTTCCGCCAGATGCATTCCTGGGATTATTCAGGCCCGTATCACGGCTACGATGGCTTTGCCATTTTCGCACGTGATGTGGATCTCGCCATCAACAACCCGGTCTGGGACCTATTCCACGCGCCTTGGAAAAGAAGCCGGGGCGATGAGCGGGCGATGGCTGCCGAATAAACATCTGCTTTAGCCCCAGTCTCCCACTGAGACGGTGAACTCCCGCGGCCTCTGATCCGCCGGAGCCTGGAACGTCTTGACGTCCTGAGCTGCCGTACCGCGCAGCCAGATGCAAAAGAGGTAATCATCATGCCGCAGTCGGCTGAAAAAATTCTCGATCACGCTCCCCTGTTCCGCGAGCCGGAATACAGAAAGATGCTCGCTGAGAAGAAGCTAAACTTCGAATGTCCGCACCCCGATGAGATCGTTTCCGATCAGCGCGATTTCACCCAGACGTGGGAATACCGCGAAAAGAACCTCGCTCGCAAAGCGCTTGTCGTGAACCCGGCCAAGGCCTGCCAGCCGCTGGGTGCGGTATTCGCTGCCGCCGGCTTCGAACGAACCATGTCCTTCGTCCACGGCAGCCAAGGTTGCGTCGCCTATTACCGCTCGCACCTGTCGCGCCATTTCAAGGAGCCTGCCGCGGCGGTCTCCTCCTCAATGACCGAGGATGCGGCGGTGTTTGGCGGCCTGAAGAACATGGTCGACGGGCTCGCCAACACCTACCAGCTCTACGACCCGAAGATGATTGCCGTGTCGACGACCTGTATGGCAGAGGTCATTGGCGACGACCTGCACAGCTTCATCCAGAACGCCAAGGACGAAGATTCAGTCCCGCGCGACTTCGACGTGCCCTTTGCCCACACGCCGGCCTTCGTTGGCAGTCATGTCGACGGCTATGACAACATGGTCAAAGGCATTTTGGAGCACTTCTGGAAAGGCCAGGAGCGTACGCAAGTCGAAGGAGCCATCAACATCATTCCGGGCTTCGACGGCTTCTGCGTCGGCAACAACCGGGAGCTCAAGCGCCTGCTCGATGTAATGGGCGTGTCCTACACATTCATCCAGGATGCCTCTGACCAGTTCGATACGCCTTCGGACGGTGAATACCGCATGTATGACGGGGGCACGAAGATCAACGAGGTGAAGAAGGCCCTCAACGCCGAGGCAACGCTTTCGCTGCAGCATCACAACACCCGAAAGACGCTGGGCTATTGCGAGGAGGTCGGGCAGGCGACGGCCTCGTTCCACTATCCGCTCGGCGTTCAGGCGACCGACGAATTCCTGATGGAGGTCGCGGCGATTTCCGGCAAGGAGATCCCCGAGGCAATTCGCCTCGAGCGCGGCCGACTGGTAGACGCCATGGCGGACAGCCAATCCTGGTTGCATGGTAAGAAATACGCCATCTACGGCGATCCCGACTTCGTTCACGCGATGGCCCGCTTTGTCATGGAGACCGGCGGCGAGCCAACCCATTGCCTCGCCACCAATGGCACCTCGGCATGGGAAGCCGATTTGAAGAAGCTGCTAGCATCCTCGCCTTTCGGCAAGGCTGCCCAGGTTTGGGCGGGCAAGGACCTGTGGGCGCTGCGCTCACTGCTCTTTACCGAGCCGGTGGACCTTTTGATCGGCAATTCCTACGGCAAGTACCTGGAGCGCGACACCGGAACGCCGCTGATCCGGCTGATGTTTCCGATCTTCGATCGGCACCATCATCACCGCTTTGCGCTCTTTGGCTACCAGGGCGCGTTGCGCGTGCTTACGACGATCCTTGACAAGATCTTCGACAAACTCGATCGCGAGACGAGCGAGACGGGTGTGACGGATTATTCCTATGACCTCACGCGCTAAGAGCCGTGGCCGGCTTTTCGCCGAGGCCATTCCTTGCCCAATGGACTGGGGAGGCTGAGCAATGTCCTCCCTCAGCGCCAAAATCAAGGACGCCTTCGATGAGCCCGCCTGCGATAAGAACCGTGGCAAAGATGCCAAGGCGCGCAAGGAGGGCTGCTCGAAGTCGCTGACACCAGGGGCGGCAGCCGGCGGCTGCGCCTTTGACGGAGCCAAGATCGTCCTGCAGCCGATCACCGACGTTGCGCATCTGGTCCATGCGCCGCTTGCCTGCGAGGGCAATTCTTGGGACAACCGTGGTGCGGTTTCGTCAGGGCCGACCTTGTGGCGGACAAGCTTCACGACCGACCTCACCGAACTCGACCTGGTGATGGGGCAGGGCGAGCGGAAACTCTTCAAGGCGATCCGCGAGATCAAGCACACATACGCGCCGCCGGCGATCTTCGTCTACTCGACTTGCGTAACGGCGCTGATCGGTGACGACATCGAGGCCGTGTGCAAACGCGCCACGGAAAAGTTCGGTTTGGCCGTGGTGCCGATCAATGCGCCTGGCCTGGCAGGCTCCAAGAACCTCGGCAACAAGCTCGCCGCCGAGGCGTTGCTCGATCATGTCATCGGCACGGTCGAACCCGACGACCCCGGGCCCTACGACATCAACATCCTTGGCGAATTCAACCTCTCGGGCGAATTCTGGCTTGTAAAGCCGCTCCTCGATCGGCTCGGGATCCGGGTGCGCGCCTGCATTCCCGGCGATGCGCGTTACCGCGACATTGCTTCCGCGCACCGCGCCCGGGCGGCAATGATGGTGTGCTCGACCGCGCTGATCAGTCTTGCCCGCAAGATGGAGGAGCGCTGGGACATCCCGTTCTTCGAGGGCTCCTTCTATGGCATCTCCGACACATCGCAAGCTCTTCGCAACCTTGTCAGGCTGCTGGTGAGGAAGGGCGCCGATCCGGAGATCCTCGAGCGCACAGAGACGCTGATCGCGCAGCAGGAGGCGATCGCGTGGAAGAAACTCGAATCCTACCGGCAAAGGCTCCAAGGCAAGCGCGTGCTGCTCAACACAGGCGGTGTGAAGTCCTGGTCGGTTGTCCATGCGCTGATGGAGATCGGAATCGAGATCGTCGGCACCTCGGTCAAGAAATCTACGGTGCAGGACAAGGAGCGCATCAAACAAGTTCTCAAGCACGACAAGCACATGTTCGAATCCATGGCTGCGCGCGAGCTGTACGCCATGCTCTCTGAACACAGGGCCGATATCATGCTGTCGGGCGGTCGCACGCAATTCATTGCGCTCAAGGCCAAGACGCCCTGGCTCGATATCAACCAGGAGCGCCAGCATCCTTATGCCGGCTATGACGGCATGGTGGAACTCGTACGCCAGATCGACCTCGCCATTCACAATCCGATCTGGTCTCAGGTGCGCCAGCCGGCCCCGTGGGATTGCCAGCCTGATCTGATAGGCGAATTGCCGTGCACGAGGAACGAGACCGCGTACCTGTTTGATGAATTCGCCTGCGCGACGGCACACGAGTGTTGAGGCGACCGATGGCCCGCATCCTTCTCCAGAGCAAATCGGCTGCGGTCAACCCGCTGAAGTCGTCGCAGCCGCTGGGTGCCGCCTTTGCCTTTCTTGGCGTCGACGGTGCGATGCCGCTGTTCCACGGCAGCCAGGGATGCACAAGCTTTGCGCTCGTTCTCTTCGTGCGGCACTTCAAAGAAGCGATTCCCTTGCAGACTACGGCGATGGATGAGGTGGCGACCATCCTCGGCGCAGCCGACCATCTGGAAGAGGCGATCCTCAACCTCAAGAACCGCACGAAGCCAAAGCTGATCGGGGTGTGCACGACCGCGCTCGTGGAGACGCGTGGCGAAGATTGCGCGGGTGATATTGCCAACATCAAGCTGAAGCACACGCAAGAGCTTGCGGGTACGGAGGTCGTGCTGGCCAACACGCCGGATTTTGACGGCGCGATCGAAGAGGGCTGGGCCAGGGCAGTCACCGCAATGATCGAAGGGATTACACGCTCGGGCGAACGGGCGCGGCACCCGAAGAAGATCGCAATCCTGCCCGGATGCAACCTCACTGTCGCCGACGTCGAGCATATGCGGGACATGGTTGAAAGCTTTGGGCTCAAGCCGGTTATTCTGCCCGACATCTCAGGCTCGCTCGACGGTACGGTTCCTGACCGCTGGGTAGCGACCACATACGGCGGCACCAGCGTCGAGGACATTCGCGAGTTGGGCACGGCCATGCAATGCATCGCCATCGGTGAGCACATGCGCCGCCCGGCGAAAGCGCTGCTCGGGTTGACCGGCGTGCCTTACGTGTTGTTCCAGTCACTGACTGGGCTGCAGGACACGGACCGCTTCGTGTCGCTGCTGTCTTCGATTTCGGGCGCGGCGGTACCGGCCCGCGTGCGCCGGCGCCGGGCGCAATTGCAGGACGCGATGCTCGACGGACATTTCCATTTCGGCGGCAAGAAAATTGCCATCGCTGCCGAACCAGACCAGCTGTTCCAACTTGCAACCTTCTTTGCTGGCCTCGGCTCCGAGATAGCCGCGGCCGTCACAACGACCGACAGGTCTAAAATTCTCGAGAAAGTCCCGGCGGTTTCGGTTCAGATCGGCGATCTCGGCGATCTGGAAAGTCTTGCCGTCGGTGCTGACCTGCTTGTCACGCATTCGCACGGGCGCCAAGCATCGGAGCGGCTCCGAATTCCGCTCATGCGCATCGGGTTCCCGGTCTTCGATCGACTAGGCAGCCAGCACAAGCTCGCAATTCTCTATCAGGGCACCCGCGACCTGATCTTCGAGGTCGCCAACATCTTCCAGGCCAACCAACACGCGCCCACTCCTGAGGCGCTTGATCCACTCCGTAATCGAGAAATATCACATGAACGCTGTTCGCCGCCTCTCGCTGGTCAGTAATGAGGTTTTCGCCCCGATGCCTGAACGACGTGCGGGCGCATTGCGCGTTGCGATCGCCACTCAGGACATGCAGAACCTCAATGCCCATTTCGGGTCGGCCAGGCGCTTTGCTGTCTACGACGTGACGCGCGAGGAATGGAATCTCGTCGAAGCCGTGGCCTTCGATGACGTTTCGGATGAAAGCGGGGAGCATCGGGCCGAGGGCGATGACCGCATCACGCCCAAGGTGGATGCGCTGAAAGGCTGTCATCTGCTGTTTTGTCTGGCGATTGGCGGACCTTCGGCAGCCAAGGTTGTCGCGGCAAAAATCCACCCGATCAAAGTGGCGGAGCCCCAATCCATCCAAGAGGTGCTGTTGCGCACGCAGATGATGCTCAGGACGTGTCCTCCGCCCTGGCTGCGCAAGGTGCTGGCGCAAGCGGGCGTTGCCGAAACGAAACCGTCCTTCGAGGACGAGGACTGATAGGAGGACGCCAAATGTCTGACCCCGCAATCCCCCCAGCTGTCACCGAAGACGAGGCGGCTCTTTGCACCCCGTTCGTCAAATGCCTCGTGCGGCTGATCCGTGCTCAGGATTCCTATGGCTCGTGGGAACGCAAAGCGGACGCCGAGCTGCTGGGCGACTTCATCATTACCAAGGAACAGCGCCGAGCGATCCCGATCATCGGAGATCCCGATCCGGACGTGCTGTGGAGGCTCGACAAGTATTACGCCGCCATCGGGCTTGCGATCGAGGAGCGCTGCGGCCTTATGGCATCGCCGATGATCCAGGTGAGCCATGAGGGTTTTGGTCGGGTGCTTTTCACGACCGGACGGCTGGTCGTTTTGTCCAAAACGCTGCGCGATGTCCACCGGTTTGGCTTCGAGACGCTCCTGAAGCTCGCCACGGCTGGTACGAAGCTGGTCGACGATGCGATTTCAGTCATCGAAACCTTTCCCCACGTGGCGCTGGCATGATGGGCGCGATTTTCGAGAAAGGCCACCATGACGGACCCGAGAATCTTTGTTGGCCAGTCCCCTCGATCCAGGGGCTCGAGGCCGACCAGGTTGTTGGGGTATCGCTGATGAAGAAGCCGCTGGTCCTGATCTGCTCGCAAGATGCCGAGTTCTATCTGCTCTACAGTCACATACTGGAGGTGGACGGTTTCAGCAGTGAGACGGCAGACGGCGCGAAGGCTGCGCTGGCCTTGGCCGAACAACGGGAGCTTCAGGCCGTAGTGCTGGATTGCGACCCAGCCAGCATAAACGGGTCCGCAATTTGCGCCCACCTCAAGCGGGAACCGCGCACCACCGACCTGCCCATCATCGCCCTGATCGCGCCTGGCGCCGAGCACCAGCACCTCGATCTCTTGAAGGCAGGCGTTGAGAGCTTTGTGCGGCCGGTGGCTCCGGCCAAGCTGCTCGACTGCCTGCGGGCGAGGCTCGGGCTGACCAAGCGTGGTTCGAACGGGGTTGAAAACGACAGTTGGATTTGTTGTGGAGGCCTGGAGATGAAGCTCGATGCCCGTCGGGTTCGCGGTAATGGCCACGACATCCATCTCGGACGGATCGAGTTCAACGTGCTGCGGCTTATGATTGAGGCCCCCGGCAAGGTCTTCAGCCGGGACGAGCTTATCGGGGCGGCCTGGCCGCCCAACATTCATGTCGGTGCACGCACCGTCGATGTCCATATCAGCCGAATCAGGAGGGCGCTGAAAACGGCCTTGCTCGGCAGCGTCATTCGCACCGTCAGGTCGGCCGGCTACTCGCTCGAGAAGCCGGACGACTGAAATCGGTGGTCGAATGTGGTGCCGCTCTCTCTTCCTCCGCTGAGAGCGGTGTTGCCGCAGACGCTCCTAACGAAGACCAAGAGAAGCAGGCAAATGGAATTTAAAAGCATATTCTGTGTGACGGGTGCTGATCATTCTGATGAGGACCTCACAACAGCTGCCGGACTGTGTGGCGAGGTCGGCGCGCACCTATCCGTACTGATTATACCGCCTCCATTGCTCTTGATGTCGTCTCCGCCCCTCGAGTGGGGTACGGGACGTGCACAGGCAATTGCAGTACCGAATTATCGATTTCAGCAAATCGAGAAATTTTCACAGGACGTGACCAGAATGGAAAGACGGTCCGCGGATATCCTCAAACGGCTAAAAGCTATGTCGCTTTCCTGTGACGTTGACACCGATTATTGCGATCCGGCTAGCCTTGGTGAAGTGGCACGACAGCGGGCGCTCTGCGCTGACCTGACGATCGTTGGAGGAGACCTCCTCAACGATGAGACTCTCGGACCTCCTGTTGTCAACGGCTGCTTGTTCGATAGCGGAAAGCCGGTGCTCATCGTGCCGAAGGGCGCTAAGGCGACCCTGTCGCCTCGACGCGTGCTGGTCGGCTGGGATTCGCGCGTAGAGGCCTCGCGTGCGGTTCGGGAAGCTCTTAGTCTCCTATCCGCTGCTGAGGAAGTTTGTGTCGCTATGGTCGATCCGAAGGCGCAAAACAACGGGAAAGGTGCGCAGTCTGGAGCAGACATCGCTGCCTATCTTACTCGGCACGGTGCTCGGGTCTCGGTTGACCTGCTTAAGAGCGCCGGTAAATCGGCGGCCACAGTGCTGACGCAGCACGCGGCCGACACCTGCGCCGACATGATAGTCATGGGTGCTTATGGCAGCCGTCGGCTGCGTGAGCGGATTTTCGGCGGTCCGCCGAGCTGGAGTTTTGAGAAGACCACATTGCCGCTGTTTTTGGCTCGCTGATCAGTTCCGTAGGAACACCGATCAGGTCGAAGGAGCGCCAACCAGTCCGAAGTCGTTGTCGGTTACCGGTCGGATTGCGGAGAGATGGCTGGATCCGCCAACATCTTGCGACGCTTGTCAGAGCCAAACCGGACGCCTCGACTGCTTCAGGACGCTCTCGTGCATCCAACTCGTGCGAGATCGTCTGTAACCGGCAGTAAAGACGAACGGCTGCAGCAGACCGCAGCCAAGCCACAGGGCGGGTGTACCAGGGGCCCCCGCCTCGGGCGCGAACCCTGTTGGAATGCCCCTGATCAGTACCCGGACGCGGGTCAAATCGGCGGCTGCCCCTGTCAGGCCTGCGGTGTGCAAGGGCCGCTGCCGCGGGGCTTCCTCTGCCCGACATCGTCGGGCGCGACAATGTCGGGTTCCAGACGAGCTGGAATTAGGAGAACTCGTTGGTTTGACGTTTTCTTTATCCGGCACGCTGCATGCATGGGAGTCTACGAACGCATTACGAGCCGTTATCCATGGTTACGCCCCTCGAAGAAAGAGCCGCTTCCGTCGTAACCGGGAAACAGTCAATCCTGGGGTGGAGGCAGCCGCTAGGAGCCGCCGTAAAATCCGGAGAGCTGCGCGACAGCATCACACGCGGTCCTTCTCGCTCTTGGGTTCGGATGATGCGGTGCCCGCTGTCGATGTCGCCCATTGAGCTCAAGACCTGGAAGGCCGCGCAGGCTTTTGCCTTCCTCTCAGTCGGGACCGCGGCTCAAGGATGCCTGTGAGGTTCGCAATGCTCAATGCCTGGCGGTCGCCGCGCACATGCCGCTGAGTTGGGAAACACTCCTAGAGGAGCAAGGATAAGTGGAGCTCTTTTGCATTGGTATCGGTGCTGGGCCGTCTAATTTGAGCCTTGCGTGTCAGATACAGGAAGAGATTGCGCAAGGGGCACTGTTCCTGGATCGGCAGGTTGATTTCCGCGGACATCCAGGCAGCGCTTTCGATTGCGCGGAGCTCCAGGTCGGCCACTTCCAGGATCTGGTTACTCTGGTCAATCCGCGATCAGCCTACACATTCGTAAACTACCTCCACGAGAACGGGCGTCTTTACCATTTCCTCAATGCGCAATTTCACGGGGTGCTCAGAGCCGAGTTCGCTCAATATCTCAACTGGGCGTTCCAGAAGAATCCGCTTGTCCGTGGCGGCGAGGCCGTTCGCGAAATCCGCTTTGACGGCGAGTTTCGCGTGCGGACGGACAACGCGGTCCTTGATGCGAGAAACCTCGTCATCGACATAGGCAAGCAGGCGCAAATTCCGCCTCAGTTTCATGGCTGGACTGGACCCAACCTGTTCCACTCATCAGACCTAGCGCATATCCATCCTGAGGTGCACAAAAAGCATGTCTGCGTGGTTGGCGGCGGACAGTCGGGAGCCGAGCTGCTGCTGCACCTTGTCGGCCGGCCGAAAGAACGGCGGCCCGCGGCGGTCACTTGGGTCTTGACGCGCGAGATGCCTTTCGACGACCACCCGTTCACAAACGAGCTGTTCACGCCTTGCTTTTCGGATCGTTTTGCGGCCATGAGCGAGGTGCATCGCCAGCTGTTCCTGCGGCGTTTCGCGCTTGCCTCCGACGGGATTTCAGAAAGCACGTTGCGCGCGGTCTATCAGGCGCTCTACCACCACGCCTTTCTCGAGCCACACCAATGCGACATCACACTGCGGCCAAGTTGCAACGTGTCGCGCTGCATCAACGCAGGGGCGGGGCACAGGCTCACGCTGCAGCGCGGCATGGATAACATCGGAGAAGTAACCGCGGACATCGTCATCCTGGCCACGGGGTACGAGAACGCGCTGCCGGACTTCCTGGAACCGATCGCAGATCGCCTCGAGCAGATCGGCAATGAGCTCGCCACCGGCGAGGATTTTTCGGTGTACTGGGACGGACCGCGAGACAGACGCCTTTTCGTTCAGAACGCCTGCCTTGGACAGCGCGGGCTGGCTGATCCGAACTTTGGCCTGCTGGCCTGGCGAGCGCGCCGCATCCTGGACAGCCTTCTGGGGCGCGCGCCATGCACCAATCCCGAGCATCTGGGCTTCATCAGCCGTACGTTGATCGAGCGCCGGCCCGACCTCGTAGCCGAAGAAATGGGCAGCGGGATATAATGGTCTACTATTGTTCATTGGCGGTGGCATCCAGGGAATGATGTACGCCTTCGTTGCGGCGAACGCGGGAGCCTTAGCCCAGATCATCTTGACCGAATAAGCACTCGGGCCCTGAGGCACATCGTATATTCTGCGGACCTTTCCCCTACGCTCGTTAAGTCCTTACGTTCACTCGAAAGGGTGCGGTAGCCTCAGCGGCCATGGCTGAGCCCGCGCTCAGCGGGGAGGGTCCTTGCCTTTGGCGATGCATGTCGTGGCTGGACCCGGTGAGTTAGGTGAGTCCGGCCCGGTCTACCCAGCCCCTGCGCCCGCCCCGAAGCCGCTCGCCCGCTCAGCGCTATCGAGGGGGCGCTCGCGCGGCTTCGCTGACCGCCGCGTTACAGCGTAAGGACGCGACCCCAGTGAAGGCATACTCCAGTGTCGCCAATCCCGTTTGGTTGGCCCGCCGCAAGCCGGTCCAACCAAAGGCCGAACTCGCCTATTCGCCAGCCAACTCTACCAACGATTGTCTAAATCCGCTACCCAGGGCGGTTCGCTCGGGCTCGCTTGCTTGAGCACGGCACAGACGGGATCGCGAGCATGATGCCGCGGAATGGGAACGCATCATGCTTGGGCACGAGGGCCCGTGCCAACGCGCATCGCGCCAATCGGCGTCGTCACGTCCGAGATTCAGCACCGGCTGCTCGGCGCTTTTACGCTCGCATCATGGGCCGGCATGCCGCTGGCGATCCATGACGCGATGCCGCCGAGGCTGCTAGTTCATGGAAAGCGATAAGCACTAGATTAATGGGCAACCTCGTCGGGACCGAAAAGGGCGCTAAACCGGCTGGCTAGATCGATCCAGGGTGCCGCGTCTCCGCGCTCTGAAGCTATTCGAACGACCGTCGCCAGATAATCGGTAAAAGCCTTCAGTCTGATGGCGCCTTGCTCAGAAAGGTGGTCAATGGCGTCAAGCGGCTGGTGAACGGCAGCCAGCATATGTTGCACCAAAAGCAGTGAGGATGGGCAAGGGCAGTCGCTCTTACTCGCGAGGCGCCTGCACTCGCTGCAAAGCGGCGGAATGTCCTCTAAGGCTAGGTCGCCGGAAAGCCGTTGTATGAGATTGTCAGTGGCGTTCCACAAATTCGCTCGCATGCAGAACGGAATGCAGCGTGACCCCATGTTGGGCTAGCAGCGCCGTAGCTCCCTCGTCGCGGTCCACGAGGCAAGCAGCGTCACCTACAATGCCCCCGACGCGGCGAACCTCTTCAATCGCCTTCAATATCGACTTGCCGCTTGTGGCAACGTCGTCAACGATCAGGACGACTTTTCCCTCGAGATCTTCTTTGGGCCCAAGACCTTCAATCACGTCCCTTGTGCCATGAGGCTTTGGAGTCTTGCGAACGAAGATCGTGTTTATGGGTTTGTTCATCGCCGAGCTGACAGCTGCCATCGATCCGATTACGGGGACCGCTCCCATTTCAAGGCCGCCGACGTACTCTGCTTTCACTTGCTCAGCGATTTTTAGGAACTCAAGAGCGGCAAGTTGCGCGCCTCGCGCCATCATCATGGTAGGCTTCATATTGAAATAGATGTCGCTCTCTATGCCCGACGAGAGCGTGTAGCGTCCGGATCGAAAAGAGCGCTCACGGACGATTTCGCGGAGTTCGTCCTTGTCGTGTTGGCTGGAATCAACTGGTCTGAATTTTGCCAGTGCCGCCATAGATCTGACCTCGCCCTAGGGAAAAAATTGGGTGCGGCATGCACCTAGTCACTACCGCTATGTGGCTTATGCAAGTGTTCGCGGGGTGTGTCAATTAATGTCAATACCGGTGCGACCGTTTCGCGCAGATTTTTCCATTATCGTTATTGGGTGCCTAAAGCGTGATCACGGGTTTCCCTACGGCTGGGTAGCGTTGGCTACCCGCCCTTGCCCGATCTCGGCAGGCACGGCTTTTCTCGATGCGGGCCGTCTCTTTGAGGATTTGGGCGTTTCATCCTCGTCCGCTCGAGTTCCGCCTCGCTCGGCCCCGTTTGCGCCAGCTTCTTAACCAGGTTGCGCATGAGGTGAGCGTTTCGGCCGCCATGTCGGCCCGTGTCGCTCTTGTGATGACGAGTGGGCAAGGCCGCGCTTTTCGTGCAACCTCCTCGTAGAGGCGCGAGAGGTAAAGTTCGAGCCGCCGAGAATTTTTGTCATCAGCACCGCGGCGCAACATTTCGGCTCGCTTCATCTGACGACGGTAAAAAGCAAAGTTCAAGGTAGGTCGTAGTCCACCTCCCCTGCCGGCCGAGTCTTTACGGCGATATCGGCGACAGGGGCGAGCGTCTGCCTCTGAGGCAGACGCCGAACAGCAGGCCGAGCCTTACACTGATTTTGGTGACATTGAGTTCGCCGACACCCGTGAGATGGAGCCTATCACGGGTGTCGGCGAACTCAATGTCACCAAAATCAGTG
>NZ_RZSN01000180.1:0-11301 GCF_003997315.1 Mesorhizobium sp. M1A.F.Ca.IN.020.04.1.1 | reverse complement strand
GTTCGGATCAGCTCGATCCCGCCCGCCCGCTCCAGCGCCGCGAGTTCCTCGTCGAAGGTGTCCCGCTGGTCCACGTTGGCGAAGCCGTCATTGTCGATCGAGGCGATCAGATTTCGCGCAACGGGATTGCGTTCGTGCCGCGCAAGCAGATCGGCGATGAGTGAAATGACGGTTGAAAACCCGCGTCGGCTCATTCGGCAGCACTCGCTTTGAGGCCGAGACGCTCCGCAAGGTCTTCGTCCGTCGCGTGCTGTGGATTGGCAGCGCGCATCTCCTCGCGGACACGGTCCTTGATCCGGATGGATTCGGCGAGGGAAACATCGCCGCTGCGGAATACGTCGATGATGTAGTCCAGGTTCTCGTAGACGACAGCGCGTTTCTCGGTGGGCGCGGCGATGACGACCTGAAGGCCAATCGCGCGATAAAAGTCGAGTAGTGTCCGCTGGTTGGGGCCATCCATCTTGCTGAATGCCTCATCGAACACGGCGAGACCCATTCCGAGATTGCTTGGAGCGTTCGTCTGACGGACGCCGTGGTAGGCGCTGGCAAGAGCCGCTCCGATGACGACGTAGAAAGGCACCTGACGTTCAGCACCGCTGGCCACGCCTCGTCGCCGGTCGAAGCTCGTTGTCCGCCCCGTAGCAATATCGCGCATCCTGAGGTCGTAGGTGAAATAGCTGCGGTAGTCCTGAAAGACCGTAAAGTCGAAGGACTCGTCGGCGAGAAGCTGTTCTATCTGCCTGAGCGCCCGCGCGTGCCGCTCGTCGCGAGGCTCGGCCCGGCCGAACAGAGCATCTAGCACGCGCTCGTCGGCCTCGCTGTCCTTGGCGAGATGATAGAGGTCGTCGAACTCCGGTTTGACGAGCTCCGCGAGGCGATAGATCTCGCCGTGAAGGGGGCGTGTACGGAGCGCTGCCGACAGCTTCTCCATCTCCGAATGAAGCTGCCCGAAGCGGCTGTTCAGCTCATGAATGAAGGTCGTCTTAAAAAGACGTGAAACCCGATCCGCCGCCTCGTCCGCTTGCTCGCGGTACCGGATGAGCTCGTTATCTTCCAGCATCGCAATGCCGTCCGACACCCATGGTTTCACCGTGCCGATGATCGGCACGTCCGCATAGCCCTCGAGCGCGTCGGGGAAGTCGATCGCATACCTCCCGAGAGATGCCCTGATCTCGTGACCGAGTTCCCGATACCCCTGCTTCGCTTCGTCCGCAGCCTTCTGCATGTCAGAAGCAATCCTGGCCGGATTTTTAGCCGGATGCGCTCTATATCGCTCGCGGAGCGATGGTATTTGCGCCGCGGAGGTCACGACACTGCGGAACTGCCGGCGGCGATGGGCAAGACATAGATATGAACCGACGCTTTGGTCGCCCGCGCCCAGCCTTGCCTTGACCTGCTCGATCTGCGTCTTGAGCGTCTCGCGGCTACCGATCAGTTCATCGCGATTTAAGTTGAGGCTCTTCAATAAGGCCTGCGACCGCGTTTCGCCGTCGAGTAGTTCGGGGTCGACTTGGGCCGATATCCGATCGAGCCTCCGCCGCGCGTCGACACGCCTGTCGGCAAGATCCCCCAGCGCGAATGCAAGCGCCTCCAACCTGTCCTTTTCGGCGACCGGCCTGCTGCAATCCTCGAGCCGCCGGATCGCATCCTCGAACAAGCGCTTCTTCTCGAGATGAATCCTCAGAAGCTGCGAGCGCTGTTCGATCTGCTCTCGCAGCGTGGCCTCCATCAGCGGCGCCGCAGCCCGGCCAATCTTAAGGCCGTCCGGCCGGCGCATCTCGGTGATCAGGCCGTCGTAATAAGCTCCGTCAGCCATGATGGCGCGACCGCCGGACAGAAGCTCGTCCTGGCTCTGCGCAAGTCGGACATTGCCTATCCTGAAGACAACGAGCGCCATGGCCAGCCTGTCGTCACTGTGGATCATCGAGGCCAACGTGCCGCCTTCGGGCACGGTGGTCCTTGACTGGAGCTTGCGGGTGTTGGCTACGCGGCATCCCGGATAGGCGTCGCGTCCATGCCGCAGGATCTCGGTGGCACGGTAGGCATGTTCCGGATCGACAATAATGGCTTCGCGGTCGCGAGTGAGCAGGGCCTCAAGCGCATTGCGCCACCGTTCGTCTACGACGTCGGCGACCTCACACAATGTACGCGGCGCCATGCCCTCGCGGCGCAGGGTCTCCATAAGTTTCGAGGTCGCTGCGCTAAGGGTGATCTGTCCCTGCCTGGCACTAGCAAGCTGTTTGCTATCCTCTGCTGTCTCGGCCTCAAGCTGCTTGACCCAGACGATGGCCTCATCTCGCTGGTCGGTCGCCTTTTCCATCCGGGCAATCGCCGCTACGGAGACCGCTTCCAGCAGATCGTCCATCTTCGCCGGATCGCGTGGCCAATCGGGCGGCGCGAGCCCGCGGCTGGCCTCCTCGACGCGCTCGAGCGCGCGGAACAGTTCGCCCGGGTTTATGACGCTCAGCTTGTCGCGCAACTCCAGGAGTTGGATCGCGCGCGCCGCGCTAAGGTGTCGAGCCAGCAGGCGCTCCATGATGCCGGTATGGTCCCGCTCTAGCCCCTTGATCTCCTGCTCGACGATGGCGCGCTGTCCCTGTGCGCCGGTCGCGGCAAGCTGTCGCCGGACGGATGCGAGCGCCTCGTTTTCGCGCTCTATCTCCTCCTCCACCCGAGCGAACTCCTCCATGACTGCATGAAGTTCGTGCGATTTCGACCTTTGTTCACTGATATTCGCCAACAGCCGGGAGAACCCTTCGACCAGCATGGCGGTCTTCTCGATCGCGCGGCAGGTGAACTCCTCGGTGAGAAGCCGGTCGAACTCGTCCACTTGAGCGCGAATCGCGCGAAGCGCCTCCAGCCTTCGGTTGAGGTCGGCGATCGTCTTCTGGATCTCGCGGTAGCGGCGGATTGAATCGCGCAGCTCGGCAATGTCGATCGGCTTGGGTTCGAGTAGGTAGCGATGCACGAACTGCTCGACAGACGAGATGTCCGTGAAGGAGAGCGCGGCCACGAAAGTGCGAACGAACCGCTCGGGATCCGACGTGCGACGACCTGTGAACAGCGCACGCATGTATTCGCGGATGAACGTCTTAGCATCGTCCAGCGTGAGGAGCTGACCACCCGCTTCGCCGCAGGCCTGGTCGAGCCGCCGGCGGACGACGGGCCACGCGGTCGGCCGGGACGCATCTTCGCCGGTATCCAGCAGCATCGAGCTATCGACGCCAATACCCTCGGCGATAAAGCGCCCCGCAACCTCCGTCTGCTGACCGCGGGCGGCCTCGATGGACAGCCCGAGACTCACCGGCATCCGTCGCCTCTCTGGATCCTCGAAGACAAGCGCGATGTGGCTCCTCGCCTGGGGTCTGAGGAACGTATCTTCGTTGAGCTGGCCGAGGCAGTAGCCTCCTAGCGTGCGGTCCGAACGGCCGCCGCTCTCGCCCGCCGAACGGTTGAACCGGTACAGACGGGACGAGCCGCCCGCCATGATCGCCTGTATCAGATCGATGATCGTGGACTTGCCGGATCGGTTCTGTCCGAGGATGGCCGCATCGCCGGCCAGATCGAGATCGGCCTGCACCATCATGTGCCAGTTTACGAGGACGATACGCCGCAGTTCGATCATGCCTCGCCTCCCGCCGTGGCCTGATCATCCGCATCGGGCGTCGAGGCGACCGGACGCGACAGGATCTGCTCGAGCGACGCGACGAAGTCGTCGCCGGCGACGCTCGTGACGAGCGCACGAATGTCGAGATCCATATCCTGCGCGTCTGCATCGAACTCATCGAGGCGAACGATCGCCTTGCGTTCGAGCATCTGGAGCACGTCGCGGAACTCATTCGGCGCAAGCGCCGCACGCCGGGTGCCGGCGACTATGCCCTGATAGGCCGCATACGCCTCGTTGAGGGTCGTGCGGACAGTTCCGTTGATGTAGATTTCACCGAGTTGAAGCGCCTCTTCCCATAGCCGTCGCATGACCAGTAGGGCGATCGTCTCATCGATGCGCATCCGCGGCAGCGACGTGCGCTCCGGATCAGGCAGGATCCCAGCCCAGCCTTCGGTCTCCCGATGGACGAGATGGTAGCCCGCTACGTCAAAGTAAGCCGAGACGAGCTTCGCGAGTTCCGGACGGTGCAGCGTTTCGAGCAGCGTCGCGGCCCCACGGTCCTCTACGTGAACGAACTGGTTCCGCATCAGATGTGCGATGAGCTGCGTGACCCGCAGGAAGCCGCGGGGATTCGAGCTTTCGAGGGCGTTGAACTCAAGCAGCATACCCGACCTCGAGGGTGATGCTGTCGTCGAGGCGCTTCACGCGAAAGCCGCCGCAATCCAGCCACTCGTTCGACACCCTCTCACCGCACGCTACGAACTCGAATCGGCCTTCGAGCGCCTTCGCGAGCCGCGAGTCTGCGTCGGACCCGAGGCCGCCGGCGACGATCAATCGGATGGCTTCGAAAGCCAGGAAATCATCGACGGTTTCGATCCTCATGGAGGCCGCTGTGGTCTCGCCAAAGGGCGGTACCCGTCGTTCGAGGAAACGGCTGACCTTTGCCGGCGAGACAGTCAGGCGATCCAAGTACTCCCGCTCGAGATGGCGCCTGAACTCGCGTATCGGATCGGGCGGTGGAAGGGCTAGGTCGGCGTCGGCGATTTCCGGCCGGGCACCGCGCGGCTTCGCGAGGAGCTCGGGCGCGACAACGGTCATCCGAGGCTCAATCAATCCTCGCACCGTAAGATCGTCCACGCCCCGCGAAAGAGCGTCATCGAGACGCTGGATCACATGCTCGCTGCGCTGAAGGAAATTGGTCCGGCGCCCAGCATATCGGACCACGTTGCGCAGTCGCGTTTCGAGCCTGGACCGATGCTACTGGATCGCCTCGAAGGATTCCTCGATCCGCTCGAACACTCGGCGGATTCGGAACAGGTCCTCTTGCACGAGGTCGCGCGCCGCTTGCCCATCGGGAACGAGCCGGGCTTCAAGATACGCGTCGGCAACCGCTGCCAAGTCAATCTCGGAATCTTCCAACTCGTCGAGGGAGGTGAGAATAGTCCGCCGATGTCGATATGGATGCGCCGTGGTCGAGATGGACGTATAGTCGCGCAGCAGCACCCGCTCGACGAAGTCCTCGAAATAGTGCCGCAGCCGCTCTGCAAGTGTCTCCGAGGAAAGCACTTGCCGATCAACTTCCCGCAGGGCCGCCAGCACGCTTCTTAGGTACCGTCCGAAACGCGCCGAGTCCTGAGCGGCCTTGTTGAGGCCTAGGGCATTCTCGGCCGGCTTCTCGCGGACTGCGCGAATCGCGTTTCTCACTTCCACCACCAGGCCGCCGAGTTGTTCGGCGCCGCCCTCCTTAAGGGAGCACAGGAATTCGGCGAGACGCATCGCGCCGGACGGCATCTCCACGGTCGTCTTGAGGCCATAGCTCGCCTCGTCTAGCCAGCCTGTCTGCAGCATCCGGTTATAGATGTGCCGGGAACGGCTGATCGCGACTCCGGTGGCTTGATCGTCTACGCCTGCGATGCGGCGACGTCTTACCCGCCGCCCGGTCCGCGTGACGAGGCGGTCGAGGTCGACAGCGGCTTCGTCCTCAGCCCAGAGGACAGGCTCCCGCATGACACAGTCGTAAATCACGCCGACCACCTCTGCCTCGGTCGGAAACAGGAGGTCGGACCGGTAGAGGTCGTTGTAGACGGCGAGGATTGCACGCTCGTAGAGCAGTCGGTTCCCACCAGAGAACACTGTGAAGATGTCCAGGCCGAGTTGGCCAAAGAGTTGCGAACGCGACGCGTTCGACACTGAAGATAACGCTGAATTTGTCAAGATTCCTCCCCCGATGAGGAAGTTGGCGGGAGTTCGCCTGGAGGTCAAGCGATTAGAGGATGGCAGCGCGTGGCAAACAGCCTTCGCAGCTATTCAGAATGACTAAAGTGGCCACCGAAACCGGTTCTTCTGCTGGACTTCGGCGCCAAAGCAAGCATTGCTACAATTGCTGAAGGCCGAAACTATCGGGCCTTAGCGTTCTCCAGCCCGCACTGCGGGCTCGTGTCAGTACAGGAGCCGGATTGTCCGGCACTGCAACATGAACGGAGAACCATCATGGTACACCTCAACAGCAATCTGAGCACCGAGGAAGTTCACGACGGCGACAATCTGCAGCCTGCGGCCGAGGCGACGCCGACGGCGGGCGAGGCGCCAAAGCCAAAGCGCAAAAAGTCAACGAAAGCGTCGAAGGCACGCGATGGCGCACCGGCACGCGAGATCAGTGCCGCCGCTACCAAATCATCAAAGGCCTCACCTCGAGCCAACGAGACCAAGCAGAGCAAGTCGGACCTGGTGCTGAAGAAGCTTCGCATGGCCAAGGGCGCTTCGATCGAGATGCTGATGGAAGCGACCGGCTGGCAGGCCCACTCGGTGCGAGGTTTCCTGTCGGCGGCCGTAAAAAAGAGGCTAGGTCTCAACCTGGCGAGTGACGTCGGCAAGGATGGGGTCCGCCGCTACCGCATCGATGACAGCGCCAAGGGCGTTGCTTGATGGCCATGCGTGCCAAGTTCGATATCCAAGCAGAGGTCGCCGCCTTAAGTGACCTCTCCCGCGAGGAGCTCACAGCCCAATGGGTGAGGATCTACAGGTGCGCCCCGCCAAAAGGTGTCAGGCGTGAACTTTTGATCAGGGCGGCAGCCTGGCACCTTCAGGCAAAGCGTCTCGGTGGATTCTCCACCGAGACGCGTCGCATGCTCAGGTCCGCCATAGACCGGGTCGAGAAGAAGATCGCCGACCGCGACAGCCAAGCTAACCTCGTTGTCGACGACATCAAGGTGACGATCGCTCCAAAACGCAAACAAGTTTTGCCAGGCGCTCGGTTGGTCCGTGACTGGAACGGCAAGACCCATATTGTCGATGTGGTCGAGGATGGCTTCGTCTTCGAGGCCAAGGTCTATCCCTCACTGTCGTCAATCGCACGCAAGATCACTGGCGCGCATTGGTCCGGTCCGAGGTTCTTCGGCTTATGAGCAACAACTCGATACCTCGCCTGCGCTGCGCCGTCTACACTCGCAAATCGAGCGAGGAAGGTCTCGACCAGGAATTCAACTCGCTCGACGCCCAGCGCGAGGCCTGCGTTGCCTTCATCGCCTCGCAGGTTGGGCTTGGTTGGAAGCTCGTGCCGGGTCGCTATGACGACGGCGGCATCTCAGGTGGGACGATGGAGCGCCCCGCCCTGCAGCGGCTGCTGCAGGACATCCGCGACAAGAAGGTCGATGTCGTGGTTGTCTATAAGATCGACCGCCTCACTCGCTCGCTGATGGACTTTTCAAAGATCGTCGAGATCTTCGATGCCAGCTCGGTGTCATTCGTCTCCGTCACCCAGCAGTTCAATACCACCACCTCGATGGGACGGCTGACACTCAATGTCCTTCTGTCCTTCGCGCAGTTCGAGTGAGAGGTCACAGCCGAGCGCATCCGCGACAAGATCGCAGCATCCAAGAAAAAGGGCATGTGGATGGGTGGCGTGGTGCCGCTCGGTTATCGCGTGGAGCACCGTAAGCTTGTGATCGACGATGCCGAGGCGAAGGTTGTTCGACACCTTTTCGAACGCTATCTCGTTTTGAAGTCAGTGCGGGATCTTGCTGATGAGGCCGCGCGCGATGGTTTCGTGGCCCGGACCCGTGAACGCCAGAATGGCACCGTCGTCGTCACGATGCCATTCGGCCGTGGCAATCTTTATCACCTGCTCTCGAACCTGATCTACATCGGCAAGACCAAGCACAAGGATCAGGTCTACGACGGTGAGCACGAACCGATCATCGCAGGTCCGGTATTCGATAAGGCTCAGGCGCTTTTGGCCACTCAGGCGCCGCGACGCAGGAGCACATCCAACGTCACCCAGCAGCATCTTCTCACCGGCCTACTCTTTGACGAACATGGCGAGAAACTTCGGTCGGTTCATGCCAACAAGCGAGGCGTTCGCTATCGCTACTATGTCTCAAAACAGTTTGTTGATCAGCGACGCGGCAACTCCGATGGATGGCGTCTTCCCGCCGATGCAGTTGAATCAGTCGTTGAGCATCAGCTGACTCGCACTCTGAGCTATCACAGCCAAATCGCTGATTTGATTCAGCGATGGGGAGCCCCTAGCGAAATCCGGAGCGCGATGCGTCGCGCGGCCGAGGTCCGGGGTGCCTGGGCCACCGAGACCTCAGACGCGAAGCGCTCGCTGCTGCAAAAACTCATCCGGCGCATCGCGCTTAGCCATAAGGCACTGATCATCGACATCGATTGCCGGGCACTCGCCGAACATCTGCTCGATCGAGCTTTGTCATCTGATGGCGGTGCCGACACCCTTTCGACGAATTGCCCATTCGACATCAAGCGACGCGGTATCGAGATGCGCATTGTTCTGACCGATGGCACATCCAACGTCGGTGAGCCGGATGCCGGATTGATCGACGTAGTTCAACGCTCCCAGCGGTATCTCCATCAACTCACAGATGGCTCAAAACGAAGCCTGACAGATATCGCTACCTTGAACGCGACGACGGTCTCTGAAGTGAGCAGGCTGCTGCCGCTGGCGTTTCTCTCACCCAAGATCGTGTCCAAGATCATCGCCGGCGGCCAGCCGACCGAACTTACAGCCCATCGGCTGTCGCGCCTCTCTGGCCTTCCCCTTGCCTGGTCCGATCAGTCTGCGCTGCTCGGCCTCTGATTCCGACCATCGGCCGAGCATCGCTTTTCCAAACAGTTGGCTAAGGAAATGGGCCTCGAGAGACGAAGCCCAGAATTCGGGGCATTCTGGGCTCAGAAAGCCGCGTCTCAGCCAAGCGTTGCGGCAAGTGCGGTGCTAAGCCGCGGAAATGTCGACACTATTCTGAGACGCTCGAAAGAACGCCAAAACTGGCGGACTGAATGGTGGGCCCGGAGGATGTGCCGGGACCGTTGATTTCATTGGCTTTCTCGTGGGCCAAAATCAGAAATCTTCCCGTATCGCTCCGTATGGTTCCGCGCCTAAGCAAAGGACGCTGCACAAGATGGGGCTTCATGCAGGTCTGAGCCCCCGACCACTGTGGCGAGCGAGCAATCTTGGGTGAGATGAGCAATGCTGGCCGCAAGCTCCATAGGTCCACCTAGGTGTTCAAGCACCTGGCGGGCAAGCGACTCCGACTCCTCCTTGGAAAGAGGCGGTACGTCGATGACGCTCAGACGGTCTCCAGAAAAGGAATAGCTGCTTGCCTGGGCCCGGATATGCTCAACTCCATATCGTCGGAAGACAATGAGCAATTTTACACGACCCACGTTGGCCGCGGCGTAATTGAACAATGGCTGGAGACTTGTCGCTGTCATGAGCATCATCGACGACGAGGAGCAGGTCACCGGAACCAAGCTCTTCTAGAGACACCTTGGTGATCTCCATTGTCGGTGAGACAAGCCTGATCCTAGTCGCAGACTGATCGGCGGCGATTTGGTCCAGAATGGCTTGGAGCTCGAGATTTGCCGCCGCCGCCAGACCCCGTTACCAGCGTCACGCCAACGTCCGGATTCTTGTGTGCTTCCAAGGCTTCAGCAAGGGAAGCTTCTCTGCCGACCAGCTGCCAAGCATGGGTGAACAAGGTTTCCTTGCGTGCGAGAGCCGCAAAGAATTCCTGAGCCGTTTCCCACGGACTTGTGGGAGAGACGCCGAGAAGGCTATTGTCGATGTAGTCATCAGCATCCCAAAGGCTTCGGGTCGTTCCTAATATTCGGTTCAATCCGCTCAATGACGGGCTCGAACGCGGCATTAGCGACTTCGATGAGCACAGATCGATCAGCCCCGGCGACTGGCAGGGACGCAATGATGGCATTGGGATCCATGAGAGGATGATCCTTTTGGAGTGGCGTTTGGGACATCAGCCTGCGGTCGCCATGCCGACGGTGGTTCTTAGTGTGGTGGCCAATCGAGCCCAGGCGCTACCCTATGCTTACATGCGCACAGGCAGGATACGTGAGAATTTCGCAGATGCGGTCCAAAGCAGATGGGGCAGCACCTGCGGGCAGTCCGTCATCCAGGTCCTGCAAGGTGGGAGCTGAGTTGCTTACCTCAGCAGTGCCGCTCGCCCGCGCTATGGCCGGCAGTTCTAAGCTTTAGAGGAATAATGCGGGGCCGTTTTCGGATGAAAACGCCGATTGCCAAACGCCGCACCGGCTGGAATTTTTCGCGCTCAGCCTCTCCGTAAGCCGTAAAAGCGCGGAAAATTACGTGTCGCTGAATTTTCCGCGCTTTTGGATTCACGAGCGGGAATTTTCCGCGCTTTTAAACTGATCGGAGCTATTTAAATCGCTTGAGAATCCATCCGTTGCTACAATATCAAAGAGCGCACGGGGCAGACCGACACCAACTGGAGGCAAAGCAATGGAAGAGATTCAGAAGCGCCGCGTCGGCCGCCCAATTGGCAGCGGCGTCAAGAACAACGATCAGGCCCTTGCCAAGGTCGCAAGTATCTTGCTGGATAATCCTTCCATGAAGGCGACTTCAGCCATGAGGCGGGTCCTCAATGATATGTCCAGCTCGCGGAGGGAGACAGACGTTACCTTGATCCGTCGATGGCAGGGGCGCTGGAAGCTGAACAGACAGAAATTCATGAACGAAGCGGCGGCAACGAGAGCTGCAAGGACGGCGAGAGCGCCCTCGCGCACGACGTCATCGATCTCCGACTCGGCTAGCGAGTACCTTATGCGGAAAGCCAAAGAGACGGCGAGTATGTACAATTTTTCGGAAGCATCTGCTCTCCAAAAGGCCGCGGCTGGATACCTCGATACGCCCCTCAGGAAAGAGGTACATGGTGTTTTAGACTCACTGGCGCTGAGGACGGCGCTGGGTCTTCACGAATCGTCCATTCAGCGAGAATTGCGGCGCATGACGGATTCCACTGTCATGGGAACGATGCTGAAAGCCTTGGAGGAGCAGGATCGCTTCCTTGCCGAGCTGAAAAAATGGGGTTGAGGCTACAAAAACTGCCCAATAACGGCAATTGACGCCAAGGCAGCGCGCGACCGGTTCGCGAAGGACAGATTTCGGCCCCAGCCGGGACTGAAACGACGCATTTTGTAGTATAATTTTCTAAGATGGCGCTTTTGCAATTGACGCCTGCAAGGGTGCCTCATGCTTGCGCCGTAAAACGCAACACGAGCGCAGACGGTTCAGTCGTAAGCGCTGTTCTCAGGCCACGGCCCTGAGTTCGGGAGCCGGGATGTAGGCCCAGGGCAGCAGGTCGTCGATCTGGCTGTTCGGGTGGCCATTGACGATCCTGGTGAGGACATCGGCGAGATAG
>NZ_RZSN01000179.1:0-11573 GCF_003997315.1 Mesorhizobium sp. M1A.F.Ca.IN.020.04.1.1 | reverse complement strand
TTGGTGGGGAGGCAGGCTCGTCTTCCAACAGTTGCCGCAGTTCCCCTGGCTCGAATGCCATCATCGGTGGGGAGGCGGGTTCATCCTCCAGCAGCTGCCGCGGCTCTTCCTCGTGCGGCAAGCGCCTCCTTAGCCGGTCTTGCAGCGCCTGCCGATCGGCAACGAGGTTGTCGAGGGGCAGCGGCTCGTGGTCTGGCCGCTGCCCTTTCACCAATCGTTCAACCAGCGCCCACGTGCCCTCCAGGACAAATACGCCGCAATCATAATGGTTCGTCTGTCTGGCCATGGGGGCTGGCGCCAAGGTGGCATTCAGCAGTCCTGCGAGCTGTTTTGCAGGCACGTCGTTATATCCCTCTCGCTGGAGGGAGTCGTAGTGATAGGCGAACCGCCTTTCCGGGTCGCGGCGATCAACGAGCAGCAGCGACCAATGGGTGCCGGGGCTAGTAGCCGTGCCATTATTCACTGGCAAGAACAGGAAGTCGGCTGTGGCGTTGTTTTGATTATAGATGGACTGCAATATGCCTCGAGCGTCTTGCGGCGACGTGTGTCGCAGTAGATGGGATACGGAAGGATCCACCAGCCGAGTCCGGGCAGCGAGCGCCGGATTGATCCCCTGCAGTTGCCCCTCCAGCAAATTGTAATCTCTCTGGATATGGGCGTCGCTCAGCCATTCGGCGGCGCCGAGCACCCGCCCCGTTGCAACGTTGGACGGGGCTGTCGGATCGAGCGCCCCGATCTGAGCCCCAGAGGAACTGGTAGTCAGTGTGGTCACATCAACCAGTGGAAGGCCGCGGTAGGTGCCTGGCAGCCTAGCGGTTGCTGGCGAGGCGGGTTGGGGAGCTCTTGCCGGTGCCGCTGGCCCAGCTTCAGCAGCGGCCCCAACGCGCCTGGTGACTGCGTCTGCCGGATGAGCAGAAAGGACAGTTTCGCGCCCGAGCACAATGCGCGGCAGGATATCCCGGAGGTGAGCCAATGCAGAACTGATACTTAGCCTATTACCATAGGAGACAGCCTTGAAGCTCTCAACATCTTTATCCAGCGATTTGTCGTGAATCCGAGCCGCAATCCCAAGCTTGTTATTTTGACGCAGGTACTGACTAAAATGTCTAAGAAAATTTGTATAGCCGCCCACGGTATCTGGATTCCGTCCGGTCGCAGGCGCTGCCAGGTACTCCTTGGTCGAAGCGGCTCTGTAATTTCTAATGAGCTCGGCATCGTCAGGATAGGGGATCACGACAGGGCGAGCCATAATCTGGGCTCCGCCTGTCGACTTCTTGAGGTAACGCAGTGCGCCAGCCACGGTGGAGGAACCACCCGTACTCTCGTACTCCTTGAGATCCTGATCCAGCGACGAATGGTAAAGCCGAGCAGCAAACCCTGGCTTGTTGTTTTGGAGGAGCCACCGACTAAAGCCGAAAAGAGAATTTACATTGTAAGTGACCGTGTTCGCTTTGGCCTTACCCGCGTGGAATGCTGCCCTCAGCCCTTCGATAGCGGTCGCATCGTTGGAATAGACAGGACGCTTGTCGGCACCGTCGGGGACTACAATTGGACGATCCGGCTGCACTGTCGAGGGCATCGACCCACCACCTCCGGGATGCGGTGCTGGGGTGGATTCGTGCTCATCCCTCTGCCTGACGAGCTGCGCCTCACATTCCGGTGTAGCCACCTTATGAGGATCCTGCATCGGTTCGATCCCCTCCATCTCCTGCTGCAACCAAGCCAAAGCTTGGCGAGCGGCCTGCGCGGCTTCATCAACCGCGGAGGATGTCTCCACACCTCTGGCGGACGCCGGCAGAGCCTGCTCCGCCCGCCGTCGAAAGAGCTCTGGCGAGGCGGATTTCTCCGCCCACAATCTGGGCTGCGTAGCGAGTCCCCGTCCAGATTTATGTGGCACCGCCTCGCTTGGCAGCGGGCTGCTCCTGTCCCGTGCAGCTACCAGCTCCTCCGGGGCGCCCTGGTCGCCGTGGCGCCAGTTCAAGTGAGGGACGGCCTCTCCAAAGTCGGGCGCTTGGTGTTGGTGCGCGGTTGGGGCGAGAGACAATGGTAGATCGGTGCCCTCCTTATAACCTACCGGCAGGAGCTCCTCTGGCCAATCGAATCCCTGCTGTGGTGCGGTATGCTGAGCAGCGTCGCCACGGGGACGAGCCTCCATGCTGACCGCGTTTTCCAGATGATTCCCGAGTATAACGCGCGGCGGGTTCTTGCGGAGATAAACCAGCGCAGATTCGATCGGAGCTCCACCATTAGAGGAGGCGGCCTTGTAGCTCTCAACATCTTTATCCAGCGATTTATCGTAAATGCGACCCGCAATTCCGAGCTTGTCATTTTGACGTAGGTAATGACTGAAATGGTTAAGAGCAGTTGCGTAGCCGCTCGCGGATCTGAAATGTCTGGTGAGCGCGGCGTCGTCAGGATGGGGGTTCAGGACAGCGCGACCCACAATCGGGCCGGCTCCGCCCATCGACTTCATCAATTGACGCAGTGCGCCAGCCACGGTGGAGGAACCACCCCTACTCTCGTACTCCTCGAGATCCTGGCTCAGCGACGGATGGTAAAGCCGAGCAGCAAGCCCTGGCTTGTTGTTTTGAAAGAGCCAACGACTAAAGCCGAAAAGAGAATTTGTGCTGCGAGTGACCGTGTCCGGCCTGGCTTTACCCGCAAGGAGTGCTGACTTCAGCCCTTCGATGGCGGTGGCATCGTTGGAATAAACAGGACGCTTGTCGGCACCGTCGGGGACCACAATTGGACGATCCGGCTGCACTGTCGAGGGCATCGACCCGTCGAGATGCGGTGCTGGGGTGTATTCGTGCTCGTCCCCCTGCATCACAAGTTGCGCCTCCCGTTCCGATGTACCCACCTGATGGGTGGGGAGTTGCATCATCACGCGAGCGCCTGAGTTGCCAACCTCACCTGGTTGCCGCTCAGTGACAGCATGCTGCAGATTGCTTTGGATCCTCTGCCTCTTCGTTGGTCTCAACTCACCTTTACCATGCGAGCCATTGACGAGGACCTCCTCGCCTGGCGCACCCATCAACTCGTCCGCCGCCTGCAGTTCGCCCAAGTGCTGCTCAAAACCGGCTTGGCCGGCCTGTCCGCTTGCTCGTGCGGTACGGCGTGCTGCACCTGCAGCCAAGCTGCCACGATGAATGTCTAGTTTGTACGGGTGCACGCTATCCTCACTTCCACAGATCACATGAGCAACCTACTCAGGCAAGCTTTCGAGAGGCTGACGAGGTCCGCCGCCGCGGAAGGCGAAGGCTGGTTTTCTGCTCAGCGGTTGACGGCCTCGCGTGTTGCGGCCGCGCCGGGTATCACGCCAATCAATCTGAATAGTCGATGCGTCAAACGAACCAGGATGGGATTTTCGTAGCGGGGCTGCTCTACTCACTCTTGTCCTGAGGGCAGAATTCAACCATATCGCCGAGCAACTGGATGCCGATTGGATACCCGATCCGGAAAGCTTCAGCTCCTATGTGACGCGATGATGAGGCCTGGTCTCGCAGCGGCATGCGTTCCGAGAGATGCTGCACCAGGTACGAGGCGACCTTATCCAACAAGGCACCACTTGCGCTGTTTTGTGGAGACGAGCGTCGGCATGCATCCATGCGGGTGCTTGAGTGGTGAAGACTCTGAACGACGGTTCCTATGGCGCTGCCGGCGCAATCAGCTGCTTGGGGACGCGTGACGCAGATCAAAGCTCCCCTTGCCGAGCACGGAGCAGGCGAGTGAGAGAGCAGATGAATAGGCGTGTCGCCAATATTTTCGCATTGCTCTAATCGATTATAGTTGTGAGGAGCAATTTGAGACCATTTACTTGCGGCTCAAGTCACCCATAAAAGAAGGCAAGCACCGATTCGGTAGCTTATCCCCTGTCTTTCGCGTACTCGCGGCCGTGGCGCCGGGTGAACGATTGAAGACCGCCGGTCTCACTCGCAGGTGGGTGCCAGGGCGTGGGGCGGTTGGCAAGCCACAGGAGTAGGACAATGTCGAAGGATTCGGGTAAGGGCGATAATCACGGCGGCGGACCGGGCAAGATCGAGATCACGGTGGTGGTGAACGGCCAGCCCACGCAGGTCGAAGCCAATCCCAACCAGCCGCTTCACGTCATTCGTACCAAAGCCCTTGAGAACACGCAGAATGTCGCCCAACCAGCCGAGAATTGGGAATTCAAGGATGAGGCCGGCAACTTGCTCGACGTCGACAAGAAGCTTGGCGATTTCGGTTTCCCGAATACTGTGACCCTGTTCCTCAGCCTGAAGGCGGGCGTCGCAGGTGCCTAAACCCCAAAGTGTGGATCCGGAGGTCTCCCGAGCGAAGTTTGATCGGGAGATCGGCCGGTTCCGGCCATATGCTGATGTCTATCGGGCTCAGGGCTGCTTCTTGATCGAGGCGACTTTTCCGCGCGCTTTCTTCATTTTCGCCAGCCCCAAGTTAAAGCCACGGGTGGTCAGCGCAGCGAGCGAGGTCGACTTCACCGACTACGACTTAAGACCACCGTCCGTGGTCTTCGTCGATCCGTTTACGCGTGATCCGATTGCCCGGAAAGATCTATACCTGAAAATGCTTAGACGTCCGCCGCTGCCCGGAACGCCGCCGGAGATGATAGGAGCTCTCATCCAGCAGAACGCCGTGCCGCTGACGGACTTCATCCAGGCCAACAGTCCCGAGGACGAACCATTCCTGTGCATGGCGGGCGTCCGGGAATACCACGACAATCCAGCCCATTCAGGTGATCCATGGCTACTTCATCGGGGTTCTGGCGAAGGCTGTTTGGCCTTCATCCTGGACAAGATCATCAAGTACGGAATCGTTCCTATAGAGCAGTTGCAGATTCAACTCCAACCGACAATCGTAGGAATGGTGGTATCCCCTCAGGCGATACAAGAATGACTGGTTTGAGAGATGTAACGATCGTGACTCTCCCGCGCGGCTGCATCTCGACCACGCATGGGCATCTGCGCTCAGTTGGTCGCGAGGGCAATGAGGGGATGGCACTTTGGGTCGGCGTTCAGGAAGACCGGCACTTTGCCGTAACAGAGACGGTTATCCCGGCGCAGCGTCACATTCGAACAAACGATGGCGTTTGCGTGATCGTTGCGGCCGAAGAACTGCACCGGCTCAATGTCTGGCTCTACAAAAGCGGCCTGAAACTCTTGGCCCAGATTCACAGCCATCCGGGCCGCGCCTACCATTCGACGACGGACGACGCTTATGCGGTTGCTACCACGGTTGGGTGTCTGTCGCTGGTGGTGCCGAATTTCGCCCGCGAGCCTTTCGATTTTGCTCGGGTCGCCGCCTATCGGCTTGACGAAAAGGCCAAATGGAATGCGCTCCCTCCCGCGGCACTGTCGCGAATGATCATGATATCGAGTTGAACAATGGCATTCGCTAACTTCATCGATCGCGCCGCCACGGCGGCATCTCAGGTCCTGGCCGATTTTCATCTGGGAGACTTCAAAGCAGCTCTTGAAAAGCAGGTCGTGGCAGTCGCCTTCGACCATCAGGCCGCTTCCTGCGCCGAAGGCCAGGCGACATTAGATCTTGCGGTGAGATTGCTCGCTAGGCTCTACCCGGTTCTGGCGATACTCCCGCTGGACAGCGCGGCGAGCTCTCAAGCCCAAGCGCTGGAGCGCTTGGCAAAGTCGATCAATCCAAAAGTCGGCATCCGGCGTTCCGGCAAGTCTGCCACCGTCTGCGTCGTTGCAGGGGTAACGCGCCCATCACTCCGGTGCCCGATCTTTTTCGTGGGATCGGACGGTTGGGCGGCAAAGCTGTCGCGTACGGACCCGGTGGGCTCTGGCCCAAGTCTGCTGCCTTATGGAGCTGGCGCCGCCAGTTGCTTCGGCGCCGCCAACGTCTTTCGAACTATCTTCGCCGCCCAGTTGACCGGCGCCGAGTTGGACGAAACCATCGACCTCTCGCTATGCAGCTACGACAAGACCAAAGCCGGGGAGGCTGGCCCGATCGACTTTCCAGTCGACCTTGGCGAAACCCACCTCGTTGGGCTCGGTGCGATAGGCCATGGCTCGCTTTGGGCGCTAGCGAGACAACCCGATCTCAAGGGTCGTCTGCATGTAATCGATCACGAAGCGATCGAACTCTCAAACCTGCAGCGCTACGCATTGGCCGGCCAGGCGGAGATCGGTATGTCCAAGGCGGTTCTTGCAGCCACCGCCCTTAGATCGACTGCCCTTGAGGTCGAGGCGCACCCTCTGACGTGGGCAGAATATGTTGCGCGCCGGGGCAATTGGGTCTTCGACCAAGTGGGTGTGGCGCTTGACACCGCCGCCGACCGTCTGGCTGTCCAAGGTGCACTGCCGCGATGGATCGCAAACGCTTGGACGCAGGAGCACGATCTCGGTATCTCCCGGCATGGTTTCGATGACGGCCAGGCTTGCCTTTGTTGCATGTACCTGCCATCCGGAAAATCCAAGGACGAGCACCAGCTGATTGCCGAGGAACTCGGAATACCGGAAGCACACGAGCAGGTGAAAACGCTCCTGCAGACCAATGCCGGAGTTCCCAACGACTTTGTAGTTCGCGTGGCTACAGCGATGGCTGTGCCGTTTGAACCGCTAGCCCCGTTTGTCGGCCAGCCCCTGCGCTCCTTTTATCAGCAGGCTATCTGCGGCGGTCTGGTGTTCCAGCTTAGCGAAGGAAGTCGCCGCGTTCGAACTGTCGTTCCGATGGCCTTTCAGTCGGTGCTTGCCGGGATTATGCTTGCCGCGGATTTGGTCAAACATAGTGCGGGGTTTCCCATGAGCCCGACGACGAGCACTCGGGTGAATCTTCTGCGCCCCCTTGGCTCTCACTTGCACGATCCGAAGGCCAAGGACTCCAGCGGCCGCTGCATCTGTAGCGACGACGATTTCATTGCCGCTTACAGGCGCAAATACGGCGAGCCCGTTGATCAGGTAAGCGATGTCTCGGCCGCCTAAGCAGACGCGCACCTCTCCGTGGACGCAGGGGGCGCGGCTTGTGGGCGTGACCATGGGCGCCATTATGACACGCTTGGCCCGCTCCTTTGCCCGCCTATCGTCCTCCGCGCATGATCCCTGACACCTCCTTGCCGACGTGATGATCCAGCACCAGCCGCCATGGCACCAGAGGCTGGTCAAACCTCCGTTGTTGGCCGGTTTGGACAGTGCTGCATCAGGTCTCGACCGACGTCTCGACAGTCAGGGCTGCTTCGACGGGTGTGAAGATGTCAACATCGACCCCAGGCGCCCGAATCGTCACAATCAGGGCGTACCGAGCCAGAGCGTCGACGCGTTCCAGGTAAGGCTTCTCCTTCCACCAGCCCCCGACCGGGAACACGCCGATCGCGTCACGCTCGGCGAGATCGGCGGCGCTGCCCGACCAGAAATCGGCGTGCAACGAGCCGCGATCGCGGAAGGTGCCGAGCAGCCACTCTTCTCCGCCTCCAGCAGGCGCCCCTTCCTCCTCGTCCCGAGCGGCCTGATTGATGCGGGCTCGGAATTCGTCGACTGTCTCGGTCGCTGACTTTACTCTGAACCGAAGACCATGGGACGCGTAACGATGCCGGCGGGTCCATCCGCGTTCACCGGGGTTGGGTTCGATGAAATAGGACAGCGTGACGCGGAGCTCGACCTGGGCAGCGCCGAGCGCCGCGAGCTGCTCCTTCGGCCAAGGCAGGCGATGCAGCTTCATGTCACGCGTTTTGGCAGCCGCGCCGCCCTCGCGCTGGAAAGGCTGAAGCTCATCTTCAACGATAAGCGTGAGGTCGTTCACCGTTGACAGAAGCGCGCGCCCAAGATCTGGCACGCCATAACCATAGCGCCGCACGAGCGCCTGGATCTCGCCCTTCGCTCCGTTGCACGCATCGATGCGTGCGCGCATCGCCGGAGTCCATTCGGCCGAGTGGACGATCAGGGCGCGAACCGTTTCAGGCCACAGCTCGGGGCGCGCTGATAGAATTAGTCCCGCCATCCGTGCGGCATGGGCCGTTGCCGCGCTCGTATCTCCGAGGGTGGTGAAGTGGCGCAGTTCGGGTCGATAGAAAGTGGTCAATATCTGCAGATCGTCGATCGGCTCGCCAGGCAACACACCGTCATGGGCGAGATTGCCGCCTTCGAAGACGACCTCGGGCTTCACCGGCCACTGCCTGTCCCAAACGACCGAAGTGCGACTGCGCGGCGAGAGCTCGCCGACCGGCGCGATCGGAGCGTAGCCCGCAAAGTCGGTGTCAATGATATCGACCTTTTCTGTGAAAGCGCCGACCGTCAGCGCATTCCAGGCCTGAGAAGGATCATCGACTGCTTCCAGATCGTTGCGCGTCAAATGCTCGGCCGGCATGAGGTCATCGCCGATGTTGCCGGCAGAGAGAACGATCAAGCGTCGCTGTTCCTCTTCGAAACAGAGTTGGTCGATAGCGGCAGACCACGATGTGGGCCTTCCACGCGCCGGACTGGCGCTTGTCACAGCCATTGCGATCGCGCGGCGGCGCTCCGGCGCCTGCACCTCGGCGCGGGCGATCGCTTCCGCGGTGATCGCGCCATAGAGTTCTGGATCGTTTGCCTCGTCTTCTGGCGGAAGGATACGAACACTCTCCAGCCGAAAGGGCAATGGAACTGGATCGCCTCCGACCAGGAGCGGGACCAGATCACCGTACAGGCCGACACCTGCCATTCGCGTCCCGTGGCCGCTCCACGCAGGTGTGTCGTCGCTGCCCCATGCCGGTTTGACGGTGTGCCAGTCTTCAACGGCAAGTGCGGGTTCGATCAACGGGTGGGTGCGACGCACGCCGCTGTCGAGAATGCAGACCGCAATATCGGTTGAGGCGGTCTGACGCGCCCGAGAAGCTCGTCGCTCCAGTCCCTTTGCTCCGCGCCGCCAAGGCCCATGAAGAAGGACGGCGTATCCTTCGCGCGCCGCAGCTCGGCGACGACATCGCTGTGCGCAATCATGCGGTCGAGCATTGCCGTGCTGGCGAGTGCCAGCATGACCACCCGCTCCGGAAACCTGACCGCATGCGTGCGCAAAGTGATGTTCAGGGCTTCGGCAATGTGCTCGAAGTTCTCGCGGCGACCGTCGCGCAGCCAGACTTCCCACCACACCTGCTCGTCAGCGGCCTGGGGGAAGAGGTCGTCGTGGTCGGTAAACAACGATCGTGCAGTCGCCAGCCTGACTGTCTCCATGCGGGAGACGAGCGGCTCGTTGCGCGGTCTGCCGCGGTCAGTGTCAACGTCTCGATACGCCTCGACTTTCCGCAAATAATAGGCTTGCGCGCTTTGCGGCAGGAACACCGACGCTGTGATGGGAGCACCGGGTTGAGTTGGCTCATGGACGGCGACCAGCTCCATGTGCTGGCGACGATCGGCCAACTGGTCGAGGGCCGCCCGTCCGGACATGGGCAGATCGATCTCGAGATAAAAGCCAGGCGTGCCGACCGACAGCTGGGGGTCACGCGCCGCAATCTGCTGGCGTGCACTTTCGACCGCTTGTTCGATGGATTGCGTCAAGGCCGCAGCATGCGACGCCCGATCACGCGCCGGCAGCGGCGGTGCATGTATAAGTTGGTTGGGCCGCCGATAGGCTTCCCGAATGCCGTTGTTGCGAAGGTGGATATGGGCGCGGTCGCGCGGAAAATCGTCTGCCATTATGATCTGTGCTGTCGCTACTCAGACAGCGAAGCCTGCCGGCGTTCCTTCAGAGCGTCGATGAGCGCTTCCGAGGTGATCCGCTTCCCCCCCCGCAATATGATGGTTTTTGCAGCGTCGTCGGCCGCGCGGGTGATCTCGGCCTGCGACAGTCTCTCTGCCTGAGAGATCGCCTCGTTCCAGGCAAGCCCTCTGGTGTCGAAGCGGTCGAGTCGAGCCCGAAGCAGCGCCTCGATAATCGGCCGATCGGGCACGGCGTATTCGATGACATCGTCGAAACGGCGGAACAAAGCTCTGTCGAGCAGCTCGGGATGATTTGTTGCCGCAATAATCAGGCTGTGGCTGTCGTCTTGCTCGAGAAACTGCAGAAACGAATTCAGCACGCGCCGAATCTCGCCAACATCCTGGCGTTCGCCTCGACGCGCGCCGATGGCATCGAATTCGTCAAAGAAGTAGACGCCCCGCGTCGCCTGCATTGCATCAAAAACAAGCCGCAGCTTTCCGGCAGTCTCTCCCATGAACTTGGTGATCAAACCATCGAGGACGATCGTGAAAAGGGGCAGATGAAGCTCCCCGGCCAATGCCGATGCGGTCATCGTCTTGCCTGATCCTGGCGGGCCGACCAGAAGCAGTTTGCGACGGGGAACAAGCCCGTGCTCGCGCAAGCTTGCTTGTTGGCGCTGCTCTCCCAGCACGCGGTGCAGGCGCGAGCGCAGACTGTCCGGCAAAATCATGTCGGTCAGTCGCAGGTCCGGATAGCGCACATGCAGGAGCCCTGCGAGCTCGCCCTTTGGCTGAAAAAGGGGAACCGGCCGACTGCTCTTGGCAATCCGGGCGTCCCTGCTCTTGGCTGCGTCGACCAGATCCTTGAGCTCCTGAGCAAGCTTGCCATGGCCTTGACGTGCCTCATGCGCAGCAAGCTGCATCGCGATAGAGAGGAAACGATCCTCGTCGCCGGCAATGTGGCTTTTAAGCAGCGTCACGATATGGCGGGCCGTGGTCATGGCTCTCTTCTGGGGTATCCGTTTACTTGGCGAAGCGCATGCAACCTAAACGCTTTCAACGGCGATTTGTATCGCGCAATGGTGTTTTTTCTCTTGTCGATGTTCGCCCGTGGCAACTTCAGCGGTGAACTGTTGCGCCGCGGTCATAGGCCAGCCGGAATAACGCCGGCCAGCAGACAACAGTCCGCATCTTCGAGCGCTCGAAGTCTGGCCACTCACGCAGCGTGTCGGGTCCGAACGCTCCAAAGCCGCCCCGCCTGGCAGGTCCATGCGACCGATTGCGGGCGTGCGGCCATAAGGTCTACGCGGGCTCGCATGGCTGCCCGCGCCGCTGGCTAAAAAAGCTGTACACCATCTCACGAAACACCAGGTCCGCTCCTTTGCCGGCCGACGGTCCATGAAATCCCCTCCCCACTCACGACACCGGAGACCTCCTTGCCCACATGGCGCTCAAGCACCGGCCGCCATGGCACCAGCGTGAACTCGCGCGACTTCTCAACGACGGCATATTTTCCGCTGGCAAGCTCGACGGAGCGGCGGAGCGTACCCTCTACTCGTCCTCCGGATCGCGCTTCGGCATAGGGCAGGCCAAGTTCCTCCGACAGTTGGCCAGCAACACGGTTCAGTTCTCGCTGGCGCAGGATCGAAAGCATGTTGGCTCGATAGACGATCCGATCCTGTTCTTCATGCGCGAGGCCTTGCGCGATCAGCCACTCCCGCCGGCGAGCTTGCGCCTCTCTCACGTCGCAGCCGAAGCCGGATCCGTGCAAAGGCTCGGGTCTATCGGCAACCAGCTCCCGGTCGAGCCAGGTGGCGCCGTTGAAGCTGACCTGTCGCTCCAGCGCCATTGAGGAGAGCTTGTCGACAACGACAGGCTCGGCCCTGGCCCGCTGGCCCTCATAATTCGCGACGCGATCGAGATGGTCCGGCGCGATGAGCCAGGTGC
>NZ_RZSN01000178.1:0-11657 GCF_003997315.1 Mesorhizobium sp. M1A.F.Ca.IN.020.04.1.1 | reverse complement strand
GGTCAAAGAACTCCGCGACTTGACCGGCGCGGGCATGATGGACTGCAAGGCGGCGTTGAACGAAACCAACGGCGACATGGAAGCGGCCGTCGACTGGCTGCGCAAGAAGGGCATCTCCAAGGCCGACAAGAAGGCCGGCCGCACCGCGGCGGAAGGCCTGATCGGCGTCGATTCCGGTGTTCGCGAAGCCGCGGTCGTCGAGGTGAACTCCGAGACCGACTTCGTCGCGCGCAACTCCGCCTTCCAGGAAATCGTCGCCAACGTCGCCAAGGTGGCGCTCGCCTATGGCACGACCGAAGCCGTTGCCGCGGCCAAGTATCCGGGCTCCGACAAGTCAGTCACCGACACCATCAAGGACGCGGTCGGCACCATCGGCGAGAACATGGGCTTCCGCCGCTCGGCCAAGCTCACTGTCCCGCATGGCGCGGTGGCGACCTATGTCCACAATGCCGTCGCGGATGGCCTCGGCAAGCTCGGCGTGCTGGTCGCGATCGAGACCACCGGCAATGAGCATGCGGCGAACGCCTTCGGCCGCCAGGTCGCCATGCATGTCGCCGCGACCAACCCGGTTGCGCTGACTGCCGAGGAAGTCGACCCGGCCCTGATCGAGCGCGAGAAGGCGATCTTCTCCGACCAGGCCCGCCAGTCCGGCAAGCCGGAAGCGATCATCGAGAAGATGGTCGAGGGCCGGCTGCGTAAGTTCTATGAAGAGGTCGTGCTCCTGAAGCAGGCCTTCGTGCTCAATCCCGACATCACCGTCGAGAAGGCGCTGAAGGATGCCGAGAAGGAGATCGGCGCTCCGGCGAAGATCACCGCCTATCTGCGTTACGCGCTGGGCGAGGGCATCGAGAAGGAAGCGACCGATTTCGCGGCGGAAGTCGCGGCCGCGGTCAAGAAATAGCCCGAAGCAAAAGTAAGGCTACAGAGCTCAGGCAACTCGGCCGGGTGTCCGCATGGATGCCCGGCCGATCTCTTGAGCGGTATCGATAAAGGCTCTGAGCTTCGGCGCCATCGATGCCCTGCGCGGGAAATAGAGGAACAGGCCCGGCTCCTCGATTGCCGTCTTCGGCAGGATCTGAACCAGACGACCCGCGGCGAGATCGGCGCGCACCAGCGGCTCGAATACGTAGGCGAGCCCGACGCCAGCAAGCGCAAGATCGATCGCCGCAAGCGAATCTGTGACGATGGCCGTGCCGCGCGTCTCGACCACGACATCCTTGCCGTTCTCGTTCAGATCCCAACGATAGAGCCCGCCGGAGCGGACAAGCCGGTAGCCGATGCAATTGTGCCTCGCCAGGTCGGCTACGTCGCGCGGCCGGCCGTGCTTTCCGATATAGCCGGGCGAGGCGACAACCACTGCCGTGACGGGAGGCGTAAGCCGCACGGTGATCATATCCTGTGCGATCATCTCGCCCAGCCTGATGCCGGCATCGAAACCCTCGCCGACGATATCGACCAGGGCCTGGTCGGCGAAGACCTCGACCGTCACCTCCGGATAGCGTTCGGCCATGGCCGCGATCACCGGCGTGACCGCCAGGGGGATCGCGATATTGGACGCATTGATCCTGAGCAGGCCGGAGGGCCTGCCCTTGACGCCGCGGATGCGGTCGATGCGCTCGGAGATGTCCTGCAGGGCAGGGGCCGCGGTCTCCACCAGCGCCTTGCCGGCTTCGGTCAGCGAAACGCTGCGCGTGGTGCGCGCAAACAGCGGCTGGCCGATGCGCTCTTCCACCAGCCGCACCGCATGACTGACCGCCGACGGACTCATGCCGAGTTCGGCCGCGGCAAGCGCGAAGCCGCCGCGCCGAGCCACGGCGACGATCACCGGCAGATGCGTCAGCAGATCTCGATCCATTCATGAATAATATCGCATAGTCCTTGCGAACAATGCAATCTTATCGATGCCGCCAAGCTGGTCCACATTGGCGCCAACACACGGGCGGTGGGGCCGATGCGCGAGGAGAAAAAACATGAATGCTTTGAGACATGTGACCTTCGCGGCAGGACTGGCACTGGCGCCCGTCGATGCCGGCGGAGCCGAACCAATGGGCTGGCAAACGCTCGCCGACGAGCGCGCCGTCATCCGCATCGCGGATGCCATTGACCGCGCCGTCGATGCGCAGGATTGGAAACTCGCCCGCAGCTTCTTCGCCGACCGGGTTACCGCGGACTTCAGCAGCCTTTCCGGACAGCCCGCGGCCAGGGTCGCCTCCGACGATCTGATCGGCGCCTGGGCTGCCAATCTCAAAGGCAGCAAGACGAGCCTGCACCTGCGGACCAACCACCAGGTCGAAATAGAGGCCGATACGGCGACCGTCCGTTCCAACGGCTATGCCTGGAACAGGATGGAAGGCAATGGCGATCCGCTCTGGGAGGTCTGGGGCACCTATGAGCATCGCCTGAGCCGATCGGGTCAAGGCTGGAAGGTGGACGGCTTCACGTTCCGCATGACGCATGAGCGCGGCAATCCCTGGGTGAAAGCGACGCCTGGCCAATAAGCCCATACCAAACACGATCGGAACACGTCATGAGCATGAACTATTACACGCTCGGCAATAGCGGCCTGCGCGTCAGCCGGCTGGCGCTGGGCACCATGACCTTCGGCACCGAATGGGGCTGGGGTGCTGACAGGGAAACCTCCCGCGCCATGTTCGACGCCTATGTCGAGGCTGGCGGCAATTTCTTCGACACGGCCGACCTCTACACCGGCGGGACGGCAGAGACCTGGCTCGGCGAATTCGTCGCCGAGCGCGGCTTGCGCGACAAGGCGGTGATCGCCACCAAATTCACGATGAACAAGGAACCCGGCAATCCGAATGCCGGCGGCAATGGCCGAAAGAACATCATGCGCGCGGTGGACGCTTCGCTGAAGCGGCTCGGAACCGACTATATCGATCTTTACCTCATGCATGTCTGGGACAGGCTCACGCCGGCCGAGGAGGTGTTGCGCACGCTGGACGATTTGGTGCGTGCCGGCAAAGTACGCCATATCGGTCTTTCTGACGTGCCGGCCTGGTATGCCGGGCGGGCGCAGGCGATCGCCGAACTGCGCGGCTATGAGCCGGTCTCGGCACTGCAGCTCGAATATTCGCTCGTCGAGCGCTCGATCGAACATGAATTCGCGCCTTTCGCCTCGCGTCACGGCGCCGGCATCATGGCGTGGAGCCCGCTGGCCAGCGGCCTGCTAAGCGGCAAATACCGCCCGGCGCAAGCCGGCAATGCCGGCCGGCTCGACGGGTTCCGCAACACCACGCATCCGGGTTTCCAGAAATTCAGCGAACGCAATTGGGCGATCGTTACGGAACTCGAGAAGGTGGCTTCCGAACTCGACCGAAGCATGGCGCAGGTGGCGCTGAACTGGGTTGCGGCGCAGCCGGGTGTGGCCACCGTCATCCTCGGCGCGACGAAACTTGCCCAGTTGCAGGACAATCTGCGGGCGCTCGACTTTTCAATCCCTGCCGAACTTCGCAAGCGGCTCGATTCGGTGAGCCTTGCGCCCGCGCCGTTCCCGCATTCCTTTTTTGGACCCGAGATTCAGGTCAGGGTGGCCGGCGGTGTCGTGACCGGCGACAAGCCGTCCGGCTATTCGCTGCCGGTCCTGATCGAAGGCGAGGCGGTCAGCATCAGCAGCAACTGATCGGAAAAGCCTGGAATTTTGAGCGAGGGCGCGGCGTGACATCGCCGCGCCCTTCGTGTATCGGGTCGAACCATCGTGCCAGCGCCGCCAGGCGAAGCGGGGCGCCTTCGCCTCCAGATTTGCCCGCGCCGAGATTTTTCGAGGAACCAGATGACGGTGAAGCCCCTCTATCGACGTGTCTTGCTGAAAGCTTCGGGCGAAGCCTTGATGGGGGAACAGCATTTCGGCATCGACGTCTCGGTCGTCGACCGTATCGCAGCCGACATTGCCGAGGCGCGGGCGCTTGGCGTCGAAGTCGGAGTCGTGATCGGCGGCGGCAACATCTTCCGCGGCGTGGCCGTCGCCTCCAAGGGCGGCGACCGCGTCACCGGCGATCACATGGGCATGCTCGCCACCGTCATCAACTCGCTGGCGCTGCGCACCTCGCTGAACAAAATCGGCGTCGACGCCGTGGTGCTTTCGGCCATTGCCATGCCGGAACTCTGCGAAAGTTTTTCACAGCGCCAGGCGACCGCCTATATGAATCAAGGCAAGGTGGTGATCTTTGCCGGCGGCACCGGCAATCCGTTCTTCACCACCGATTCGGCCGCAGCGCTGCGCGCCGCCGAGATCGGCGCCGACGCGCTGTTCAAGGGCACGCAGGTCGACGGCGTCTATTCGGCCGACCCGAAGAAGGATCCGGATGCGGTGCGCTTCGACCGCATAAGTCATGCCGAAGTCATCAAACGCGGGCTTACGATCATGGATACGGCCGCGATTGCACTTGCGCTTGAAAACAACATTCCGATAATCGTCTATTCGATCCACGAAAAAGGTGGTTTCGGCGAAATTCTAAGAGGCGGCGGCCGTTGCACGATCGTCGCGGACAATTGACTGGGGCCGAAGACGGCTGAATGATCGCCGGTCCGGTCGAGACTAGAAGACAAGCATTGAACCCGGCGAACGGGTCGAGGAGATGATCATGAGTGGCGAGTACGACGATCTCAAGCGGCGCATGGACGGGGCGATCGCGGCCTTCAAGCACGATCTCGCTTCGCTGCGCACCGGCCGCGCTTCCAGCAACCTGCTCGACGCCGTGCAGGTCCATGCCTATGGCACGAACATGCCCATCAATCAGGTGGCCAACGTCACGGTTCCGGAGCCGCGGATGATTTCGGTATCGGTTTGGGACAAATCGATGGTGAGCGCCGTCGACCGCGCTATCCGCGAGGCCAATCTTGGCTTCAATCCGATCGTCGACGGCACCAATCTGAGGATTCCTTTGCCCGAACTCAACGAGCAGCGCCGCAAGGAACTGGTCAAGATCTCGCACGGCTATGCGGAGAACGCCCGCGTCGCGGTTCGCCATGTCCGTCGCGACGGCATGGATTTCCTCAAAAAGGCGGAAAAGGACGGCACGATCAGCGAAGACGATCATCGCAAGCGCTCCGACCAGGTTCAGAAGCTGACCGATGAGATGATCAGCACCATCGATCACCTGCTTTCCGATAAGGAAGCTGAAATCATGCAGGTTTAGGGTCGGTTTCTCACCGGCTCGAAAGCGAGACCATGACAACCCCCGCGCATGTCGCGATCATCATGGACGGAAACGGACGCTGGGCCAAGGCGCGCGGCATGCCGAGGCTCGCCGGCCACCGCGCCGGCGTCGAAGCCTTGCGCAAGACGGTGCGCGCCGCGCCAGAGCTCGGCATCTCCTATCTGACGGTCTACGCCTTCTCCTCTGAAAACTGGTCGCGGCCGAAGTCCGAGGTCAGCGACCTGATGGGCCTCCTGAAGCTCTTCATCCGCCGGGATCTCGCCGAGCTGCACCAAAACGGCGTGCGGGTGAGGGTGATCGGCGACAGGGAAGGGCTGCAGCCGGACATCAGAGGCCTGCTGCAGGAGGCCGAATCGCTGACCGCGGGCAATGAGGCGCTGACCCTGGTCATCGCCTTCAACTATGGCGGGCGCGACGAGATCGTGCGCACCGCGCGCAAGCTCGCCGATGCCGTGGCTCGCGGCGAAATGACAACCGACGCCATCACGATGGAGAGCTTTGCCGGCGCGCTCGACACCGAGGGCATTCCCGATCCGGACCTCGTGATCCGCACCAGCGGCGAGCTCAGGCTGTCGAACTTCCTCTTGTGGCAGGCCGCCTACAGCGAGCTCGTCTTCCTGCCTTGCTACTGGCCGGACTTCAGCCGGGAGCACCTGGCCGACGCCCTGCGCGACTTTGCCGGCCGCGAACGCCGTTTCGGCGGGCTCGCCGCCCGCGACGTCGCCTTGTAGCGCGGAATCGATGAGCAATCTCCAGCAGCGTGTCATCTCGGCCATCGTGATGGCAGCCGTCACACTTGCGCTCACCTGGCTCGGCGGGCTGCCGTTCCGCCTGTTCTGTGCGGCGATCGCGGCGTTGATCTTCTACGAATGGACGCGCATGTCGCGCCCTGAGAACGGTGCGACGCTCGGCTTTCTGCCGGAAGCGCTGATTCTGGTCTTCATCGGCGCGCTGATCGCCGGCCTGCCGGCACTTTGGCTGCTGCTTCTGGTCGCAGCCATCACTGCTATCGTCGCTGTTGCCGCGCGGCTGCGGGGAGCAGCGCAGTGGGAGGCCTCGGGGCTGGCATACGCGTCGTTGTCCGGCTTGTCGCTCGCCTATCTGCGCGGGGACAGCCACTCAGGATTGATCGCCATCCTCTTCCTGTTCTCGGTCGTCTGGGCGACCGACATAGCGGCCTATTTCGTCGGCCGCGCGGTCGGCGGCCCGAAGCTTGCGCCGTCAATCTCGCCCGGCAAGACGCAGAGCGGCGCGCTTGGCGGCGCTGTCGGCGGCATCGCTGCCGGATTGGTGCTGGCAATCGCGGCCGGGGCCGGCAATCTCACTATGCTTGGCCTCGTCGCCTTGGCGCTCTCGATCGTCTCGCAGATCGGCGATCTGTTCGAATCCTGGGTCAAGCGCCGGCACGGCTGCAAGGATTCGAGCAATCTCATTCCCGGCCATGGCGGCGTCATGGACAGGGTGGACGGGCTTGTCGCGGCTGCGTTCGCCCTGTACGTCATCGGTTGGATTGCGGCGGGCGCCGACCATCCGGCAATGGGGCTGTTTCCGAACTGACTGGCGTCGCCAATGGGCGAAAACGACGCGTGCCAGGGATTCGCCCGGATTGATGCCACAGTCGCGGCGGACTGTCGCGCTGGGCGAATTTTGAGGGCATGACTTGAACGAGATTCTTCACGCGCTCTTCAGCACGCAAGGCTTTGTCCTCGGCACCCTTGTGCCGTTCCTGTTCGTGCTCACCGTCGTGGTGTTCGTGCATGAGATGGGCCACTACCTCATCGGCCGCTGGTGCGGCATCGGCGTCAAGGCTTTTGCCATCGGCTTCGGCCCGGAGCTCTTCGGTTTCAACGACCGCCACGGAACCCGCTGGAAGCTTTGCGCCATTCCGCTTGGCGGCTACGTGAAATTCGTCGGCGACATGAACGCGACATCGAGCCAGCCGAGCACCGAGGACCTCGAATCGCTGAGCGAGGCCGAGCGCGAGGTCGCCTTCCACACCCAGCCGATCTGGAAACGCGCGGCGACCGTCGTCGCCGGGCCGCTGTTCAATTTCCTGCTGACGATCGCCGTGTTCGCGGTGCTGTTTTCGCTCTATGGCCGCCCGGTGATGGAGCCGATGGTGGCCGAAGTCAGCGCCGGCAGCCCGGCGGCGCGGGCGGGCATTCAGCCCGGCGATCGATTCGTCAGAGTCGACGGCAACAAGGTGGAGACCTTCGCCGACGTTCAACGCCTGGTTTCGGGCCGCGCCGGCGACGCCATCACCTTCACCATGTTGCGCGACGGCAACGAAATCACCGTCACCGCGACACCGGAACCGATGGAGCAGCAGGATGCGCTGGGCAACAAGGTCAAGGTCGCGATCATCGGCGTGGCCAACAATGCGGAGCTCGGGCAGCCGCGACTGGTCTCCTACACGCCCGCGGGCGCGCTGGCGGCGGCTGTCGAGGAAACCGGGCATGTGATCGAGCGCACCGGGCAATTTCTGCAACGTTTCGTCGTCGGGCGCGAGGACAAATGCCAACTCGGCGGCCCGATCAAGATCGCGAAAATGTCGGGTCAGGCGGCCAAACTCGGCTTCGAATGGCTGGTGCAGCTTGTTGCATTCCTGTCAGTCGGGATAGGGATTCTCAATCTGCTACCGATTCCCCCTCTCGACGGCGGCCACCTCTTGTTCTACGGCGTGGAGGCCGTCATAAGGCGGCCCGTGTCGGAGCGGATGATGGAGATGGCCTACCGGACCGGTCTCCTTCTGGTGCTCGGATTTATGGGCTTCGTTTTTTGGAATGATCTGTTTGGGTGCTGAAATCATGAAGGAATTTGGCTTCGGCCCCATCCATATTGAGACGCCGTTTACCATGCGTGGGGATATGCGTGACACGAAAGCCACGCAACAGGGTTAAGTAAATACAAATTAACCGGGAGCCTTGCGTGTAGGGGAAATCCGGTTAATACGGTAAGGGAAAATACCGCACGTCCGGTTTTCTCGCCGTGGGGACTACGAGAAAAAGGTACAAAAGCCCGATGAAGGCAGCATCCAAGTTTCTGAGCGCCGCGTCCGCGGCGGCTTTGTCCGCCGCCCTGGTTTTGCCAGGCGCGCTCGCAGTGCAGTTCGTTGCCACATCGGTAGCCGAAGCAGCAGTGGTCAGCAGGGTCGAGGTCAGCGGCAACCAGCGTGTCGATGCCGAAACCATCCGCAATTACATCGCGATCAAGCCCGGCAAGGCGTTTTCAAGTGCCGATATCGATAGCGCCGTGAAGGCGCTGTTCGGCACCGGGCTGTTCTCGGACGTCCAGATCAATCAGGTCGGCTCGATCCTGGTCGTCAAGGTTTCCGAATACAAGGTCGTCAACCAGGTCCTGTTCCAGGGCAACAAGAAGCTCAAGGACAACGCGCTCCAGGCCGCTGTCCAGCTGAAGCCGCGCGCGACCTTCTCGCAGCAGGCGCTCGACGCCGACGTCGAGGCGGTCAAGGCTGCCTATCGGCGTATCGGCCGCGACGACGCCGCCGTGACCACTCAGATCATGGACCTCGGCGACAATCGCGTGAACGTGGTCTTCAACATTAACGAAGGCGCGCGCACGCAGATCGCGGCGGTCAATTTCGTCGGCAACAGCGCTTTTTCCAGCCGTCGCCTGTCGGACGTCATCAACACCAAGCGTTCGTCCTGGCTTTCATTCGTGCTGCGCGACGACGTCTATGACGAGGACAAGCTGCGCGCCGACCAGGAGTTGCTGCGCCGCTTCTACTACAATCACGGCTACGCCGACTTCCAGGTCGTTTCGGCCGTCGGCGAGTTGGATGAAGCCACCAACAAATACACGGTCACGATCACCGTGCAGGAGGGCGAGCGCTACAACTTCGGCGACATCAGCGTCGAGAGCACGATTCCCGAGGTCGACTCAAAGTCGCTGGAATCGGTGGTCCAGACGCACAAGGGCGATGTCTACAACGCCAAGGACGTCGAGGACACGATTGTTGCGCTCACCGAAAAGGTCGCCGGCTCAGGCTATGCGTTTGCCCAGGTGACGCCGCGCGGCGACCGCAATTTCGAGAATCATACGATCTCGGTCGTCTACACCATCGACCAGGGCACCAAGGCTTATATCGAGCGTATCGAAATCCGCGGCAACGACCGCACGCGCGACTACGTCATCCGGCGCGAATTCGATGTCAGCGAAGGCGACGCCTTCAACCAGGTGCTTATCCAGCGCGCGAAGAAGCGCCTGGAAGCTCTGGATTATTTTCAAAAAGTCGACATCTCGACCGTCCCCGGGTCCGCTCCGGACCAAGTCGTCCTGGTGGTCGATGTGGTCGAGAAGTCGACCGGTGAGTTCTCGGTCGGCGCCGGCTATTCGACCGGCGGCGACACGCCGGGTCCGTCCGTCGAAGGCTCGATCACCGAGCGCAACTTCCTCGGCCGCGGCCAGTACATCAAGCTGTCGGCCGGCGGCGGCAAGAACTCGCGCGACTATGCGATCTCCTTCACCGAGCCTTATTTTCTCGGCCGGCGCATCGCGGCGGGCTTCGACATCTACAAGTCGACCCGCGAGTACAACCACTACGATACGGACGTCACGGGCGCGACCATTCGCTTCGGCCTGCCGATCACCGACAGCATCTCGACGCAGCTGGCGTATAATATCTCGCAGGAGAAGTATTCGATCGCCGATGGCTGCTTGACCAGCGGCGTCTACGATCCGTCCAAGTGCACGATCTCCCAGGCCATCCGCGACGGCGTCGCCGAGAGCCCATGGACCAAGTCGTCGGTTAGCCTCGGTCTGGTTTACAATACCATCGACGACATGAAGAACCCGCACGAGGGTCTTTACGTCACAGGCACAACCGAAGTCGCCGGTCTCGGCGGTGACGCCAAATGGGTGAAGTTGACCGGGCGAGCAAGCGTCTATCAGACCTTGTCCGAGCAGTTGGACCTGGTCGGCTTGGTGTCGGGCGGCGCTGGCTATATCGCGGGCTACGGCAATGGCGATCTGCGCATCTTCGACCACTTCCAGAGCAACGATCGCATGATCCGCGGTTTCGCGTATGGCGGTATTGGCCCGATTGCCAGCGATACCAGCGGCGACCATCTCGGCGGCACGACCTATTTCAATGCGTCGGCGGAAGCCCAGTTCCCGCTGCCGGCTGTTCCGGAAAGCTTCGGTCTGCGCGGCGCTGTCTTTGCCGATGCGGCAACGCTTTACGGCAGCAAGCTCGATCCTGCTTTGATCAAGCCGGGATCGGCTGACATGCATCTGCGCGCTTCGGTCGGTGTCGGCCTGATGTGGGCTTCGCCGTTCGGCCCGATCCGCATCGATTATGCGATTCCGGTCGAGAAGCAGCCGGGCGACGACGTGCAGGAATTCAACTTCGGCATAGCGACCCGTTTCTAATCCGCGGGTTACGATGTTTCCGGGTCGTGTGATGGCCCGGAATCGACTGATCCGACCTAGCTGGATAATGTTTGTGGAATGACCGATCCGGTGTTCTTCGCGCCTTCACGCCGGTATACGGCTGGCGAGGTCGCGAATCTGACCGGCGCCAATCTTATTGATTCCTCGCAGGCCGACATCGCCATCGACGCGCTGGCGCCCGCCAATGAGGGTGGCGACGGTGCGCTCGTCTTTGTCGACGGCAAGCGCAATTTCGCCTTGATGCATTCGCTCAAGGCGGCTGCCGTTCTCTGTCCTGCCGACTTCGCCAACAGGGCGCCGCAGGGGATTGCGGTGCTGGCGCATCCGCGCCCGCAGCAGGCCTTCGCCATGGTGGGGCGGCTGCTCTTTCCGCAGGCCGCCACGCCCGGGCCGATGACCGGCGAAACCGGCATTTCGCCGCAAGCGCATATCGACCCGTCCGCGCATGTCGAAGCCGGTGCGATCGTGGAGGCAGGGGCCGTGATCGGTCCCGGCGCTGCCATCGGGAGCGGCACGGTCATTGCGCCCCATGCCGTCATTGGCCGCTCATGCAAGATAGGTCGTGATGGCTATGTCGGTCCGGGCGCCAGCATCCAATATGCGCTGATCGGCAACCGCGTCATCATTCATGGCGGTGCAAGGATCGGTCAGGATGGGTTCGGCTTCGTGGCCGGCGCCAAGGGACCTGAGCGCGTGCCGCAGATCGGCCGCGTCATCATCCAGGACGACGTCGAGATCGGCTCCAACTCGACCGTCGATCGCGGTGCGATGTCCGACACGATCATCGGACAAGGTACCAAGATCGACAATCTGGTGCAGATCGCCCACAATGTTCGTATCGGCCGCAATTGCATTATAGCCGGGCTTTCGGGTATTTCCGGTTCCGTCGTCGTCGGCGACAACGTCACCATGGGTGGCGGCGTCGGCCTCGCCGATCATTTGACCATCGGTCCCGGGGCCAAGCTTGCTGCGAGAAGTGGATTCATGAGCAACGTGCCGGCGGGCGAGGTCTGGGGAGGCTATCCGGCGCAGCCAATGGCGGAAGCCATGCGTGAGATCGCGATGCTGCGC
>NZ_RZSN01000177.1:0-11804 GCF_003997315.1 Mesorhizobium sp. M1A.F.Ca.IN.020.04.1.1 | reverse complement strand
TCCCTGAACTTCGCCGCGAATTGCGCGGTGGCGATCGGGCTGATCGAGCTCATGTCGATGACCAGCTTGCCGGCTGAAATCCCTTCGAGCACGCCACCCGGCCCGAGCAGGACGCGCTCCACGTCGGGCGTATCGGGCAGCATGGTGATGATGATTTCGCAAACCCGCGCCACTTCCGCCGGGGAAGCCAGCACCGACGCTTTCAGATCGGCAGGCAGAGGAGAGCGATTGAGCACCGTGACGATCTCGTGCCCGGCATCGGCAAGATGCCGCGCCATCGGCGCGCCCATGACGCCAAGTCCGATGAAACCGATTTTCATGCGCAACTCCCGTGCTCGCCAGAGCGTCTTGCAGCTCAATGGAGGCGTATGATATAGGACATCATACAAATTTCAATGCCTCTTCCACTGGAGACCGATCGCAAATGCAAGAGCGCGTCAATTCGCTGAAGGCGGCCGTTAAGGCCGGCCGGCCTCATATCGGCATCTGGTGCTCGCTGGCTTCAGCGCTGACCACAGAAGTGGTGGCTGGTTCCGGAGCGGGCTGGCTGCTGATCGACGGCGAGCACAGCCCCAACGATCTGCGCAGCATCATGGCGCAGCTTCAGGTCGCGGCGGCATTTCCGTGCGAGGCGGTGGTGCGCCTGCCGTCCGACGATCCCAACCTGATGAAGCAGGCCCTGGATGTCGGTGCCCGCAGCCTGATGATTCCGAATGTGCGCACGCCGGACCAGGCGCGCGCAATCGTCGCGGCGATGACCTATGCTCCGGGCGGCTTCCGCGGCTTCTCGGTCGGCCATCGCGCCAACGCCTTCGGCCGTATCGCCGGGTATCATGCGAAAGCGCGCGAGCAGCAGCTGTTGGCCGTGCAGATCGAGGACGCGGCCGGCGTCGCCAATGCGGCTGAGATCGCAGCGGTGGAAGGCGTGGACGTTCTGTTTGTCGGGCCCGGCGATCTTTCCACGAATATGGGTGCGATGGGCAATCCCGGCGCTGCGCATGTGCAGGAAGCGATCGCTTCCGTGCGCAAGGCCTCGGCCGCGGCAGGCAAGGCGAGCGGGATTTTGGCTCCCGTGAAGGCCGACGCCGACCGTTATCTCGCCGACGGCTTCACCATGGTTGCCGTCGGTTCCGACCTCGGCCTGCTGGCGCGGGGCTCGGACGCCCTGATTGCGTCCTTCAACCTCTAGACTCGGGAGACGGCCGTGGCGATCCCCCCTTACAAAGCACCCTCGCGCTACGCCTACGACATCGTCATCGTCGGCGGTGCCGTCATCGGCTCGTCGACGGCATATTGGCTGAGCCAAGCGCTGGGCAGCGGCGCCTCGATCCTCGTGGTCGAGCGCGACTCCAGCTACGAATTCTCCTCGACGGCGCTCTCCACCAGCGCCATCCGCCAGCAATATTCCAATCCGATCAATGTGAAGATCAGCCAGTTCGGCATCGAGATCATCCGCGGTTTCCAGGAGCGGATGGCGCCCTTCTACACGAACGAGCCGGCGCCCGATCTCGGCTTCAAGGAGCACGGATATCTCTATTGCTGCTCGCCGGAAGGCGTGGAGGCGGCCAAGGAGCGGGTCGAGCTGCAGCGCAGCCTCGGCGCCCACACCGTCTTCCTCGAGCCGGGTCCGCTGAAGGAACGCTTCCCCTGGCTGAATGTCGACGATCTCGGCGGCGGTTCGTGGGGTGCGCGCGAAGAGGGCTGGTTCGATTCCATGGGCATGTTGAACGGCTTCCGCCGCGCCGCCCGCGCCAGCGGGGTCGAGTACATCGACAATGCCGTGACCGGACTGGATGTCGTCGATGGGCGGGTTGTCTCCGCTCGGCTGGCGACCGGCGAGACAGTCGCTTGCGGAACCCTGGTCAACGCCGCCGGCCCGCGAGCGCAGCAGGTCGCTGCCATGGCCGGCCTTTCCATCCCGGTAGCCCCGTACAAGCGCTACAGCTTCGTCTTCGCCAGCGCCAACCCGATCCCTGGGCGAATGCCCAACGTCATCGACCTTTCCGGCACTTTCGTGCGCCCGGAAGGCGAGCTCTTCCTCACCGGCAACACGCCGCAGGGCGACGGGCCGGCCGATTACGACGATTTCGAAATGCATTTCGAGGAGTTCGACGACTATATCTGGCCGGCGCTGTGGCACCGCATTCCGGCCTTCGACGCGCTCAAGGTCCAGACCAGTTGGACCGGCCACTACGAATACAACATGCTCGACCACAACGGCATCGTCGGCTTTCACCCGGAGCTGAAGAACTTCATGTTCGCCAACGGCTTCTCAGGGCACGGCCTGCAGCAGTCGCCGGCGGTCGGCCGGGCGGTGTCGGAGCTGATCGTTCACGGCGCCTTCCAGACGCTGGACCTTTCACCGTTGTGTTACGAGCGCATCCCGCGCAATGAACCGTTCCTGGAAGAAGCGGTGATCTGAACGGTTCGGGGGAATTTCACTCGGCGGCCTGAACGTGCCGGGCGTCGATGATCGCCCTTATCTCCGAGCGGCACGAACCGCAGTTGGTGCCGGCGCGCAGCGTCGACCCGATCGCCTCCAGACTGTCGCAGCCCGCAGCGACCGCCGAAGCGAGCTGGTTGACGCCGATGTGGAAGCATGAGCACACGACCCGCCCGATGGCGGGCATCGGCGCTGGTGAACGCCCGGAAAGAAGCGCATGGCGATCGCCTGCCGACAGCGGCTGGCGGGTGGCCAGCAGCGAGACCAGCCAGTTCCGCGTCGGCAACTGGTCTGGAGCGGCGACCAGCACGGCCTCAGCCATGGCGCCGCCTTCGTCGATCGCAGCGGCGCGATAAGCGAGCCCGCGGCGATCGGTGTATTCGAGCAGTTGATCCTGCCGTTGAACGCCGAGCAGCTTGCGCGCCAGAAGAATGCCCTGGTCCGGCGGCTCGGTCCCTGTCAGTTCGTAGACCCAGCCGCCTTCGACCGCGTAGCGGCTCCAGTGGACGAAACCGGTCGGCCTGAGGTCGCGCCACGTGATGAGCACGCCGGCCCATCCAGTGTTTTCGCGCACGATTCTGACTGGGACATGCTTCAGTTCCGGCTGGCCGGAATGCGGGTCGGTGACAGGCGAGGACAGCAGGCCGGTGGCGGCCCTGGCCGCGAACTGGCCGCTCCAATGCATGGGCATGAAGGCATGGCCGCGCCGCTGCGCGTTGGTCACACGTACTCTCGCGCGCACGAAACCGAAGCGCGTCGACAGATGGGCAAGGTCACCATCCTTGAGCTGGTGCGCGGCCGCATCCGCCGGATTGAGGTCGACCGCCGGTTCCGGCGTGTTGGCCATCAGGCGCGGCACGGTGCCGGTACGCGTCATGGTGTGCCATTGGTCGCGCAGCCGGCCCGTGTTCAGCGCAAGCGGATAGTCCGCATCGACTGTAAACGCCGTCGCCTCCTGCCGCACCGGCAGGAAACGCGCACGACCGTCCGGTGTCGGGAAACGACCGTCCGCAAACAATCTCGTCTGGTACTCGCGCGATTCTGGTGCCGGCCAGTGGCGCGGCGCGAAGCCGGCATAGCCCGCATCGCTGAGGTCCATCAGGCCGCCCAGATCGAACAAGCGCCCCCCATTGTTCTCGAAAGCCGAGAGCGCGGCATGCTCGCGGAAGATTTCGGCCGGCGTCTGGTAGGCAAAAGCATCGCCGAAGCCCATGCGCGCGGCGACCTCGCAGATGATGCGCCAATCGGCTTTCACTTCGCCCGGCGACGGCACGAACGGCCGCTGACGCGAGAGGCGCCGTTCCGAATTTGTGACCGTGCCGTCCTTCTCGCCCCAGGCAGCGGCGGGCAGCAGCACGTCGGCATAGCGCGTGGTGTCGGTGCGGGTCACATCCGAAACCGCGACGAAATCGCATTTGGACAGGGCGGCGCGCACGCGCGACGCGTCCGGCATGCTCACCGCGGGATTAGTGCCCATGATCCACAGCGCCTTGATGCGGCCGTCGGCAACCGCCTGGAACATGTCCACGGCCTTCAGCCCGCCGCGTCGCGCGATTCCGGGCGCCTTCCAGAAGCGGGAGACCCGCTCGACAGCGGCCTGATCCGCGAAGTCCATGTGCGCGGCAAGTTGGTTGGCGAGGCCCCCCACCTCGCGGCCGCCCATGGCGTTCGGCTGGCCCGTGACCGAGAACGGCCCCATGCCTGGCTTGCCAATGCGGCCGGTGGCGAGGTGGCAGTTGAGGATGGCGTTGACCTTGTCGGTTCCATGTGCCGACTGGTTGACGCCCTGGCTGTAGACGGTGACCGTCCGTTCGGTGCCGGCGAAGATCTCATAAAAGGCCTGGACATCCGTGGCCACCAGCCCGCAGCCTTTTGCGACGCGCGCGACCGACGGCGCATCGGCACCGGCCAGCGCGGCAGCGGCTTCGAAGCCCGATGTGCTGGTGCGGATGAAATCCGCGTCGATCTTTCCGCTCTGGACGAGATGCGCCAGAAGGCCGTTGAACAAGAGCACGTCCGTGCCCGGATCAAGCGCCAGGTGCAGGTCGCATTCGTCGGCCGTGGCGGTGCGGCGCGGATCGATGACGACGATCCTGGTTCCGCGTTCGCGCTGCGCCGCGAGCATGCGCTGGTAGAGCACGGGGTGGCACCATGCGGTGTTGGAGCCGGTGAGCACGATCAGATCGGCGTGCTCGAAATCCTCATAGACACCGGGAACGATGTCCTCGCCGAAAGCGCGGCGGTGGCCGGCGACCGACGACGCCATGCACAGCCGCGAATTGGTATCGATATTGCCCGAGCCGATGAAGCCTTTCATCAGCTTGTTGGCGACGTAGTAATCTTCGGTAAGCAACTGGCCGGAGACATAGAAGGCGACCGAGTCCGGCCCATGCTCGGCAATCGCGTCCGAGAATTTCGCGGCGACGAGGTCGAGCGCTTCGTCCCAACTCGTCTGCCTGCCTTGGATTTCGGGCTGAAGCAAGCGGCCATCGAGGCCGAGCGTCTCGGCAAGCGCGGCACCCTTAGAGCAAAGGCGGCCGAAATTGGCCGGGTGCTCGGGATCGCCGCGGACGGTTGCCTTGCCACCCGCGGCGATCTCGGCCACCACGCCGCACCCCACCCCACAATAGGGGCAGGTGGTCCTCACCTCGCGTGCTTCTTCCATGGCTCAGGCTGCTTTCGAGGCCAACGCTTCGAGCGCAATGAACAGCCGTTCGCCTTCGATCCTGACCGGGATCGTCCTAACCGAGCCTTCGTCGGCGCCGAGCGCCTTGCCGGTCTCCAGCGAGATCACCCAATTGTGCAGCGGGCAGGTCACCGCCGCGCCATGGACGATGCCCTGGCTGAGCGGCCCGCCTTTGTGCGGGCAATGGTCTTCGATGGCGAAGACCTGGTCATCCGCGGTGCGGAAAACGGCGATCTTGCCTTGCGGGGTGGCCACGCAACGCGCGCCGCGGCGAGGGACGTCGGAAACGGAGCCGATTGCGATCCAGTTCATTGGGGCACTCCCGTATTTGCTTGATAGGCGAGCGTCCAGGATGGCGCGAACTTCTCCATCACTCGGCCGCCTCGGCGAACCCGACCGAGGCCAGCGGCCGGAACTCGTGCTTGTCTTTGCCGGAGACGCGTTCGGACCACGGGTCGACCTGCGCGAATTTTTGCGAAAAGACGAAGCGCTCGAAGTAGGCGCGGCGCTTCTCCACGTCCTCCAGGACCTGCTTTTTGATCTCGGCGGCACCGACGCGCTTGGCCCATTTGTAGATGCGCTCGAGGTAGCGGGCCTGCTCGCGATACATCTGGACAAGCGCCACGATCACCTCCAGCGCTTCGTCCTCGGTCTTCACCAGACCGAGCACTTCGGTGCCCTTGATGTCGAGGCCGGCGGCGCCAGCGAAGTGGATCTCGTAGCCAGAATCGACGCAGACCACGCCGACATCCTTGCAGGTCGCTTCGGCGCAATTGCGCGGGCATCCCGAGACCGCCATCTTCACCTTGGCCGGGGTCCAGGAACCCCACATGAACTTCTCGATGCGGATGCCCAGCCCCGTCGAATCCTGGGTGCCGAAACGGCACCAGTCGGAGCCGACGCAGGTCTTCACCGTGCGCAGGCCCTTGGCGTAGGCATGACCTGAGACGAAGCCAGCCTTGCCGAGATCGGCCCATACCGCAGGCAGGTCCTCCTTGCGGATGCCAAGCATGTCGATGCGCTGGCCGCCGGTCACCTTCACGGTCGGGATGTCGAACTTATCGACCACGTCGGCGATGGCGCGCAATTCGCTCGCGCTCGTGACGCCACCCCACATGCGCGGCACGACCGAATAGGTGCCGTCCTTCTGGATGTTGGCGTGCACACGCTCGTTGATGAAGCGCGACTGATAGTCGTCGGCATATTGGTCCGGCCAATCGCAGACCAGATAGTAGTTGAGCGCGGGCCGGCACTTCGCGCAGCCGCAGGAGGTCTTCCATTCGAGCTCCTGCATGATGGCCGGTATCGTTTTCAACCCCTTCGCCTTGATCAGGCGCCGCACGTCGTCATGACCGAGGCTCGTGCAGCCGCACATGGGCTGCACGGCCGCCGGATTGTAGGCCTCGCCCAGCGTGAGTTTCAGGAGTTGTTCGACGAGACCCGTGCACGAGCCGCACGAGGTCGAGGCTTTGGTGTGGGCGCGCACGTCGTCGAGCCCGGTCAGCCCTTTGCCGGTGATCGCGCCGGTGATCTTTCCCTTGCAGACGCCGTTGCAGCCGCAGATTTCCGCATCATCCGCCAGTGCCGCAACGGCCGCCAAAGGGTCCGAGGAAGCGCCTCCCTGGAATGCCTGGCCGAAGATCAGCGTGTCGCGCATCTCCGAGATGTCGGTCGCCTTCTTCTTCAAATCGTTGAACCAGGCGCCGTCGCCGGTCTCGCCGAACAGCACCGTGCCGATGATGCGGTTGTCCTGCAGCACGACCCGCTTGTAGATGCCGGCCGATGCGTCGCGCAGGATGATCTCCTCGCGGTCGTCGCCGTCGGCAAAGTCGCCGAGCGAATAAAGGTCGATGCCGGTGACCTTGAGCTTGGTCGGCGTGTCGGAATGGACGAAGCGCCTGTCCTCGCCGTTCGCCAGCCCGGCTGCCGCCACTCGGGCCATCTCGTAGAGGGGCGCGACCAACCCGTAGACATGGCCGCCGACCTCGGCGCATTCGCCGAGCGCCATGATCGCCGGATCGGATGTCTGCATGCGGTCGTCGACGACGATGCCGCGATTGACTTCCAGCCCTGCGTCCTTGGCCAGCGCGATATTCGGGCGGATGCCGACCGCCATCACGACCAGCGTCGCCGGAATGATCGTGCCGTCCATGAGTTCGACGCCCTCGACTTTGCCATTGCCGACAATGGCCTTGGTGTTGGCCTTGGTCATGACCTTGATGCCGCGCGCCTCGACGGCCTTCTGCAGCAGATAGCCGGCAGCCGGATCGAGCTGGCGCTCCATCAGTGTCGGCATGACGTGCAGGACGGTCACGTCCATGCCGCGCTCTTTAAGCCCGGCCGCCGCTTCAAGGCCGAGCAAGCCGCCGCCGATGACGATCGCCTTGGCGCGCGACTGCGCGGCAAGCAGCATGGCGTTGACGTCGTCGAGATCGCGGTAGCTGAGCACGCCCGGCAAGTCCTTGCCCGGCACCGGGATGATGAACGGCACCGAGCCGGTGGCGATGATCAGCCTGTCGTAGCCTTCGGTCACGCCGTGGTCCGAGGTGACGGTCCTCGCGTCGCGGTCGATGGCGACGATCCTGTGGCCCTTGTAGAGGGTGATGCCGTGCTTGATGTACCAGCCGTCGCCATGGATGACGATTTCCTCGAACTCCTTCTCGCCCGAAAGCACCGGCGACAGCATGATGCGGTCGTAATTCACGCGCGGCTCGGCGTTGAAGATGGTGACGGCGTAGCGGTCGGGTGCAGCTTCCAGCAGGTGCTCGAGCATCCTGCCGGGGGCCATGCCGTTGCCGATGATGACGAGTTTCTCGCTCATGTCCGGTCAGCTCCGATCTATTCGGCGGCGTAGGTGAGGGGCGCGGGCTTTACGGCGGCCGCGCGCTCCATCCGGCGGATGGTGGCGTGCATCCAGAGAAGGCACGAGACCACGATGACGAACAGCAGCATGAAGCAGCTCGACCAGACGCCGGTGAGGTCGTTCAGCGCGCCGAAGGCGATCGGCAGGATGAAGCCGCCGAGGCCGCCGATCATGCCCACCACCCCGCCGACCGCGCCGACGCTCTGCGGGTAGTACACGGGGATGTGCTTGTAGACGGCGGCCTTGCCGAGGCTCATGAAGAAGCCGAGCACGCAGGCGACGGCGATGAAGGCGAGCGGGCCGATCTCGACATGGAACGGGATCGGCCCGCTGATACCGCGCACGACGTAATCTGCCGAGGGGAGAGACAGAACGAGGGTCGCGACGGCAGATACGGCGAAGGTCCAATAGAGCACGGTACGGGCGCCGATGCGGTCGGAAAGCACGCCGCCATAAGCGCGGAAAATGCTTGCGGGGATCGAATAGGCGGCCCCGATCATGCCGGCGGTGGCGATGCCGAAGCCATAGACGCCGATCAGATAGCGCGGCAGCCAAAGCGACAGCGCCACGAACGCACCGAAGGAGAAGAAGTAGTAGAAGGCGAAGCGCCAGACCTGCAGGTTCTTCAGCGGCGCGAATTCCTGCCAGAAGCTTCTCGCCGGTACTGCCTTACCGGCACGGCGCTCGCGGATAACCGGATCGTCGCTGGTCATGAACCAGAACACGCCGGCCATGACAACCAGCGCCGCGGCCCAGATCAGCGCGACCGACTGCCAGCCCCAGGCAATCAGTACGAGCGGCGCCAGGAACTTGGTGACCGCAGCGCCGACATTGCCAACGCCGAAGATGCCGAGAGCCGTGCCTTGTTTGCGCGCGGGGAAGAAGCGCGAGACATAGGCGACGCCGACCGCGAAGGAGCCGCCGGCAAGCCCGACGCCGAGCGCCGCGACCAGCATCTGCTCATAGGTATGTGCAAAGGCGAGCAGGAAGGTCGCGACCGCCGCCGCGAGCATGGTCATGGTGTAGACCAGCCGGCCGCCGTAGCGGTCGGTCCAGACGCCGAGCACCATGCGCACGAGCGAGCCGGTGAGGATCGGCGTGCCGACCAGCAGTCCGAACTCGGTCTCGTTCAAGCCGAGCTCCTGCTTTATGCGCACGCCGATGATGGAGAAGATCGTCCACACCGCGAAGCAGACGGTGAAGGCGATGGTGGAGATGACGAGCGCCTGCCGGGAGCTACTGTCCTGGCTGGGCGCGGCTTGGAGGTTTGCGGTCATGGTCGGCTCCGTTTGCGGCGTGGGAGGCACCGCGTGTTGTGTTGATCAAAGGCTCGGCATCGGTCAGCGCGCCGAGGCTGGGACCTGCGCGGTGACTTGCGGACCCTTGGCCTCTCTGTCGTGATTGGTGGGAAACAGCAGAAGCGCGGCGGCGAACCCCACCGCCGTCAGGATGCTGCTCGCCAGGAAATCGCGGCGGGTGAAATCCTTTAGGGGAGCGCCAGTTCCGATCCGTTTCGTCATCGTCGTCTCCGTCCGGCGCCGCCTGGGATCGGCGCCTTCGATTGCGTTTCGGTCCAAAACAAAAAAGCTGCCGACCAGGCCTGTCGCGTCCGTACATCCGGGACACGCGTCGACCTGAGCGGCAGCTTTGCCTGTGGCGCCCGCCATTGGACGCCTGTTCTATTGCCCGCGAGGGGCGCGATTATCTTAAAGCACGAAGCGTGCCAGTTTTGCGTGGAAGACGGATTTCCAGGAGAATCAAAGCGGTAGGCGCTTCAGGCGCCGGCCCGGCCGAGCCGAGACACGGTCAAACGTTGATCAACGGAGCGGGCAGGGCGCACAAATTTTGTGCAATGCACAAGAATGGCGCGCAAATGATCAGTCGCGATTCTGGGCCGCGATGTAGGCATCGATCCGATCGGGATCGAAGATCTGGCCGTCGAAGAATCCGTCCGGGCCGAGCACAAGGCTCGCCCCGGCCGAGCCGACCGGCGTCGCGGTCTTCAGCGCGCCTTCCACTTTGGCGTTGGCGCCGGGCAGGGCCACGCCGAGCGGCTTCAGCGCCGAGCGGTAGAGATCGGGCCGGTAGCAGTCGCGGGCGATCGCCAGGTTTTGCGGCGTATGCGGCAATTGTCCCCAGCGCACCATCTGCGTGTAGAACCAGAGCGCATGGCTCTTCCAGGGAAAGTTCGCCGCCTTGTCGAAGGGCAGGAAGAAAGCCTCAACGCTGCGCTCCGGGCCGCCGCCGAGCTGAAGTCGCCCGGTGAGTGCCGGCATCTGGATCGCCTCCGGCTGCCCGAGGAACGCAGGCTTGGCCATCAGCGCGGCCAGCGCGCCGCGGTTCACCGGATCCTGGCACCAGCGCGCGGAGTGATGCAGCGCTCTCAGCAGCGCCGCCAGCGCGTCGGGGTTTTCCTCGGCCCAGCTTCTGCGCGCGCCGATCACCTTTTCCGGGCTGTTGCGCCACAGCAGCGCCTTGACGGTGACGATGCGGCCGGTGCCGGCGGCGACGGCGGCACTGTTCCAGGGCTCTCCGACGCAATAGCCGTCGATGCGGCCGGCGGAGAGCGCATCGGCCATGAAGGGCGGCGGCACGATGACGATCTCGACATCGCGGTCGGGATCGATGCTGCAGGCGGCGAGCCAGTAGCGCAGCTCGTAATTATGCCCGGAATGCGGATGGACGACGGCGAAACGCAAAGGCTCGCGGCCGGCGGCCGCCCGCTCGCGGATGAGAGCGCCAAGCGCCGTCCCGGCGCGCGCCGGATCGAGATCGGGCGCGGCCCCGTGCGCCGACATGCCTTGCCACACCGCATTGGAGACGGTGACGCAGTTGCCGCCAAGCCCGAGCGAGAAGGGCACTATGGTCTCCGAGGCAAGCGGCGTGAGGCCGAGGCTGCAGGCGAGCGGCATCGGCCCCAGCATATGTGCCACGTCGAAATGGCCGATGGCGATGCGGTCTCGGATGTTGGCCCACGAGGTCTCGCGATGCAGCTTGAGCTCGATGCCTTCGCGGGTGGCAAAGCCCATCTCGCCGGCTGCTACAAGGACGGCGCTGTCGAAGAGCGGCATGAAGCCGGCGGTGATCTGGTGCGCGGCAGTCTTGCTCATTCGCCCTCCAGCGGGCCCAGCAATCCCGCCGCCGTCACCAGGCTCTGGGCGATGTCGGCGATCTTGCGGTTCTGGTTCATGGCGGTCTTGCGAAGAAGCGCGTAAGCGGCCTCCTCGCTCAAGCCGCGCGACTTCATCAATATGCCTTTGGCGCGATCGACGACCTTGCGGTTCTCGAGCTCGCTGCGCGCCTCCTCCAGTTCGCGCGCCATGCGCGAGAAGGCGTTGAAGCGGCTGATCGTCATGTCAAGAATCGGCTTGATGCGCTCCTTCTTCAGCCCGTCGACCACATAGGCGGACACGCCGGCTTCGACCGCCGCCTCGATCGAGGCCCGGTCGGAGCGGTCGACGAACATAGCGATCGGCCGTTTCACTGCTCGCGAAAGCTGGAACATGTTCTCCAGCATGTCGCGGTTGGGGTTTTCGAGATCGATGACGATGACATCCGGCTCGATCTCGGCGATGCGCTTGGCAATGCCGGCCACGTCATGAACAACGGTGACATGGCGATGGCCGGCGTCCCGCAATCCGGCCTCAATGATCGAGGCGCGGATGCGGTTCTCGTCGATAACAAGGATGGTCAACGAACCAGCGGACATGCGCCCTATTGTGCAGCCCGGCCGGAATTGTGCAATGCGGTAGCGTGGTCCGCGGCGACTTTCCCACGCCCAAACGCCGCCGGCCAGTCGCCGATATTCGAAG
>NZ_RZSN01000176.1:0-11926 GCF_003997315.1 Mesorhizobium sp. M1A.F.Ca.IN.020.04.1.1 | reverse complement strand
AACTGGCGCTGATCGAGACCCGCGACAACGGCAAGCTGCTCAAGGAAATGCGCGCGCAGATGCGCGCCATGCCTGACAGCTACACTTACTTCGCCGGCATGGCCGACAAGCTGCTTGGCGACACCATTCCGGTCAACAAGCTCGACATGCTCAACTTCAACCTGCGCGAGCCGATCGGCGTGGTCGGCATGATCACGCCGTGGAACTCGCCGCTGATGCTGCTCACCGGCACGCTAGCGCCGTGCCTGGCGCTCGGCAACACGGTGGTTGTCAAGCCGTCGGAGCATGCTTCGGCCTCGACACTCGCTTTGGCCGAGCTGATCATGGCGGCAGGCTTCCCCGCCGGCGTCGTCAACGTGGTGACCGGCACAGGAGCAGTCGCGGGAGACGCGCTAACCCGGCATCCGGGGATCGCCAAATTCGTCTTCACCGGCTCGACCGGGACCGGGCGGCGGATCGCCGCCAATGCGGCGCAAAACCTCATTCCCTGCTCGATGGAACTTGGCGGCAAGTCGCCACATGTCGTCTTCGGCGACGTCGATATCGAGCATGCCGTGAACGGCGTCGTGTCCGGTGTCTTCGCGGCCGCAGGCCAGACATGCGTCGCCGGCTCGCGTTGCTTCGTCGAGGCAAGCGCATATGAGCCTTTCGTCGAGGCGCTGGTCGAGCGCACAAGGCGGGTGCGGGTTGGACAGCCGATGCTGGAGGACACCGATATCGGCCCGCTGGCGCTGTTGGCGCAACTCGCCAAGGTGGAAACCTATGTCGCTTCCGGTGTGCGCCAGGGCGCCCGGATCGCGGCCGGCGGCAAGCGGCCGCAGTCGGACGAGCTTGCCGGCGGCTGGTATTTCGAACCGACCGTGATGACCGATGCCGACAACGGCATGGAGTTCATGCGGGAGGAGCTGTTCGGCCCCGTCGTCGGCGTCATCCCGTTCTCGTCGGAGGACGAGATGATCCGGCTCGCCAACGACACCCGCTATGGTCTCGCCTCTGGCATCTGGACACGCGACATCAACCGCGCGCTGCGCTTCGCCAGGAATGTCGAGGCCGGCACGGTCTGGATCAATACCTATCGCGCCTCTTCCTTCATGTCCGCCAATGGCGGCTTCAAGGAAAGCGGCTACGGGCGGCGCGGCGGCTTCGACGCGATGGAGGAGTTCTCGCGGCTGAAGAACGTCGTCATCGACTATTCGGGCGCCATGCAGGATCCGTTCGTCATCCGCCTTCGCTGATCAAAAACCCGACGCACCGACCGGGAGACCGACATGAAATTCGCCGTATCGCTAACCATGGAGCGCTTCTCGCCCGACATCCCGATGGCGAGGGTGAAGAGCAACCTGCTCGAACTGGCGCGCATGGCCGACGAGGGCGGCTTCGAGACGCTGTGGACGGCGGAGCACCATACGATCGAATGCACGATCTCCCCCAATCCGCTGATGACGCTGACCTGGCTTGCGCAGCACACCGAGCAGATAAGGCTCGGCACCTCGACGCTGGTCGCGCCCTATTGGAGCCCGATCCGTCTGGCGGGCGAGGCGGCGCTTTGCGACCACCTGACCGGCGGGCGGCTGGAATTCGGCATCGCGCGCGGCTCCTACCAGTATGAGTTCGACCGTATGGCCGGCGGCATGCCGCAACAGGAAGGCGTCGCCTATCTGAAGGAGCTGGTGCCAGCGGTACAGCGACTGTGGGCCGAGGACTATGCCCATGACGGGCACTACTGGAGGTTCCCTTTGGCCACCGGCGTGCCGAAGCCGCTGCAGAAACCGCACCCGCCGATCTGGGTGGCCGCGCGCGACCCGGGTACATTTGATTGGGCGGTCGGTATCGGCGCCTCGATCCTTTCGACGCCCTTGTCGGCGCCGCCAGCCGAGATCGCGGTGCTTGGCGACAAATTCCGCAAGGCCGTCGCCGATCATCCGGAGGTGCCACGGCCGCGCCTGATGATGCAGCGCCGCACCTGCGTCTACGAAAGAGAGCAGGACTGGGAGGTCGCGGTCGGACACGCCATCAATTATGGCCGCGCCTTCGAGAACCTGTTCCAGAATATCGGCACCGTGCGCAACGGCTTTCCCGAAGCCGTGCCCTACGAGAGCGTCAAGGGCAAGGATAACTACAATCCCGAGAATATCCGCCGCAACCTCATGTTCGGCACGCCGGACGAGGTGATCGAAAAGCTGCTCGACTACGAGGCCGCGGGCGTCGACCAATACTGCCTCGGCCTGACGTTCAATCTGCCGTTCGAGCTGCAGAAAAAAACGATCAAGCTTTGGGTCGACGAGGTGATGCCGGTCTTCGCCGCGCGCGAGCGCGACAAGGCGCGCCAGGCGGCGAGGGCGTGACCATGGCGCGCTCCGGCCAGCTCGATGTCAAAGGCGTGCTGCTCAACTGGCGCCTTGAGGGCGAGGGGGGCGTGCCTCTGGTCTGCATCCATGGCGTCGGCTCTTACCTCGAAGCCTGGAACGGAGTGGCCGAGCGGCTGAAGGATTGCTTCGCGGTCCTCACCTTCGACCTGCGCGGCCATGGCCGCTCCAGCCGGGTCAAGGGCCGTTACGAGATCGACGATTTCGTCGGCGAAACGCTGGCGCTGGCCGACCATCTCGGGTTTTCCACGTTCAATCTGGCTGGATTTTCCCTGGGCGGTCTGATCGCCCAGCGCTTGGCGCTGACGCATGCCGAGCGCCTGCGGAAACTGGTGTTGCTGTCGACGGTCGCCGGCCGCACGCCCGAGGAGCGGCAAGCGGTCCGCGGCCGGCTGGCGGCGCTGATGGCGAGCGACGCCTCGACGCATCATGCCGCCTCGCTGTCGCGCTGGCTGACGGAGGATTTTCAGGACACCAACCCCGGGATCATCGCGGAACTGCGTCGGCGTGACGCCGAGAATGACCCCGACTGCTACGCTGCCGCCTACCGGGTTCTCGCGGAAACCGACTACGGCGGCATCCTCGACCGCATCACCTGTCCGACGCTGATCGTGACCGGCGAGAACGACCAGGGGTCCAGCCCGCGCATGGCGCGGCTGATGCACGAGCAGGTGCAGGGGTCCGAGCTCGCCATCCTGCCCGGGCTTCGCCACTCGATCCTGATCGAGGCGCCGGCGCTTGTCGCTGAAACGATGGCCGGCTTCCTGCTCAGCGCCGGCCGCGGGAGAGGAGCCGTCGCGCATGCATAGCGGTCTTCGCGGAGCGGCAAGGGCCGGCTTGCCAAGGCGGACCTGGCCGAAAACACGCCGAAACATTCCCTGTGAGCGAGGGACGGACGACGGCAAACATCCGGCGCGGAAGCGAAAGACCGGACTGGCCCGGGCACCGCTAAATCCGCGAACCGTCGGCGGGACGCCGACCTCGTCGGCAAGGAATTGCGAGATCATGACCGGCTGAATGGCCATGACCGCATGGGACTGAACAAACAACAAGGGAACAGACGAAAATGACATTCTGGAACAGACGACAGCTGACGATGGCCGGACTCGCACTTGTGCTTGGCTCCTATCCCGCCCACGCCGGTGCGGTGCTCGACCGTGTGATGGCGGCTGGCACGCTCAAGGTGGCGACCGACGCCAACTGGGCGCCGCAATCCTTCATGAACGCCAACAATGAGCTTGACGGTTTCGACGTCGATGTCGCCAAGGCGATCGGCAAGCATCTTGGCGTCAAAGTCGAGTTCGTCACGCCCGGCTGGGACATCATCACGGCCGGCAACTGGGCGGGCCGCTGGGACATGCATGTCGGCTCGATGACGCCGACCAAGAAGCGCGCCGAGATCTTCGATTTCCCGGCGGTGTACTACTACACTCCCGCGGCGGTCGCGGTGCACAAGGACAGCAAGGCCAAGACGCTCGGCGATCTCGACGGCAAGGTGGTCGGCGCCACCAGCACCTCCACTTTCGAAGCCTATGCCAAGAAGGACCTGACGCTCGACGCCGCCGGGGCACCGCCATTCGAGTACAAGCTGAACCCGAAGGAAGTCCACTCCTACGAGAACTCGACCACCGCCTTCGACGATTTGCGTCTCGGTGACGGGGTGCGGCTGGACGCGGTGGTGTCGTCGCTGCCGTCGATCCTGGATGCCATAAAGGCAGGTTATCCGATCAAGCAGTTGGGCGAACCGGTGTTCTACGAGCCGCTGGCAATCGCCGTCGAGCATGGCGATCCCGAACTGTCGGCCAAGATCGCCGACGCCGTGAAGGCGATGAAGGCCGACGGCACGCTGAGCAAGCTCTCGGAAAAATGGTACGGCCAGGACTACTCTAAGACGAACTAATGTGTCCAAGGCGGCCTGCCATTTGGCAGGCCGCTGAACCGCCGGTGCTCAAAGATGCTCTACCCGGATACCGTCGAGGCCGAAGTCCTCGTTCACAAGCCCTGGTTCGTGGCGACGATGTTCGGCGTCGTCCTCCTGGTCTTCATGGCGTTCAACCTGTCGGGCACCGGCTTGGCCGAACTCATGCGCCCGGTGATCGGCGAGCCGTTGACGAGCGGCCTTTACGGGCGTTTTGCCGTGGGCTTCGCCGTCGCGGTGATCTTCACACTCAACGTCGTCCTGATCGGCTTCGCACCGCTCAAGCTGCAGATCGGCATCGTATGGCTGGAACTGCTGCTCCTGTTCATCGCCTTCTTCGAGACTTTCCACCTCAGCCTGCCTTTCATCCGCGAGAAGCTGCCGTTCCTGATCGGCCAGGGCATGGTCACCACGCTCTATGTTTCGGCTATCTCCATCGTCATCGCTTCGGTCATCGCGGTGGCGGGCGCGGTTGCCAAGCTCTCCAACAATGGCTTCGCTTATGCCATCGCCAGCTTCTACACCTCGTTCTTCCGGGGCCTGCCGCTCTTGATGCAGGTCTACCTGATCTATCTCGGACTGCCGCAGCTCGGCTTCGTCATCAATGCCGTGCCCGCCGGCATCCTGGCGCTGTCGCTCTGCTACGGCGCCTACATGACCGAGATCTTCCGCTCCGGCATCCAGAGCATCGACCGCGGCCAGTGGGAGGCATCGCGCTCCATGGGGTTCGGCTTTGCGCTGACCATGCGCCGCATCATCCTGCCGCAGGCATTGCCGGTCATCATTCCGCCAACTGGCAACCAGTTTATCTCGATGCTGAAGGATTCTTCGCTGGTCTCCGTGATCGGCGTGTGGGAGCTGATGTTCCTGGCTCGCACGCTCGGCCAGAAGACCTTCCAGCATATGGAAATGCTGATCTCGGCTGCCGTCATCTATTGGATGCTGTCGATCTGCCTCGAGCTGATCCAGTCCCGCATCGAACGGCACTATGCCAGGAGCAAGGTGCGATGAACGCTCCAGCCATCATTGAGGCCAAAGCCGTTTCCAAATGGTACGGCCAGTTCCATGCGCTGAAGGGTATCAACCTGACGGTCCACAAGGGGGAACGCATCGTCATCTGCGGGCCGTCCGGTTCGGGCAAGTCGACGCTGATCCGCTGCTTCAACCGCCTCGAAGCCCATCAGGAGGGCGAGATTGTGGTCAACGGTGTCACGCTGCATGGCAGGATGAGCAACGTCGCCGCCGTGCGCTCCAATGTCGGCATGGTCTTCCAGCACTTTAATTTGTTTCCGCATATGACGGTGCTGATGAACTGCATGGCCGGACCGATGTGGGTCAAAGGTGTGTCTGCCGCGGAGGCGCGCCAGACCGCGCTCCAGTTCCTGGAACGAGTCCGTATCCCCGAGCAGGCGAACAAGTTCCCCGTCCAGCTTTCCGGCGGCCAGCAGCAGCGCGTGGCGATCGCCCGCAGCCTGTGCATGAAGCCCGATGTCATGCTGTTCGACGAGCCGACCTCCGCGCTCGACCCGGAAATGGTCTCCGAGGTACTGGACACGATGACGGGACTGGCGCGGGATGGGATGACGATGGTGTGCGTGACGCATGAGATGGGCTTCGCCCGTGCCGTGGCCGACCGCGTCATTTTCATGGACGCCGGACAGATCGTCGAGGAGGGGACGCCCGACGCGTTCTTCGGCAACCCGCGTCACGAACGGACGAAGGTGTTCCTCAGCCAGATCCTGAAGCATTAACGTTCCGGGCAAGACTGCTTTTTCGCCTACGCTATCAAAAATCGGACAGTCCGCTGCCGTGAAGAGTTTCGGGCGCCGGCAGGCGTACGAAAGTCCCCGAGGAAGGAACCCGCGGGCCACAGGCGATGGCTATGGGGATTTCGGATTTCGGCAGATGTCGGCGATGTCTGGGACCTCGCCAAGGAGGGCGGAGATGGATGCCGACAGGCCGCTTCGATGCGCCCTCCAGGCGAATGTTGTCGGCCCGGCACGCGGCTGGCCGCGGCTCTGTCGGCGTTGATGATCACCATGGACAGGCGTGGATCCGGTGCCGGAGACTGTGCGCCTACGACTTGAGACTGGATCATGCCATGCCGGGTCATGGGGCGGTCTCCCGGTTTGTCGTCCGTGCGCCCGGCGGTCCGCGCGGCTGCCTCCATCGTTCGAAGGTCTCGATGATGATCATGCGGCCGCCACAGCAGGGGCATGGCGGGCGGAAGTCGTCCGGTTCTTCCGTGGTGTCGTCATTGGACGGTGCGGCGACGTTCAGGAGTTCGCGAGCAATCGCGAGGCTGGCCTTGCGAGCGGAGCCGGCATGCAGGCCGTAGTGTCGGATGCGATGGAAGCCGCGCGGCAGAACGTGCAGCAGGAAGCGGCGGATGAACTCGTCGGTGGCGAGCGTCATGAGCTGCTGCCTGTCTGCGCCACCGCGGCGGTAGTCTTTGTAGCGGAAGGTGACGCGGTGCTCGTCGAAATGGATGAGGCGCCGGTTCGAGATGGCGACACGATGCGTGTAGCGCGACAGGTAGGCGAGCACCGCTTCCGGTCCGGCGAACGGCGCCTTGGCGTAGACCACCCAGCGCTTCTTCCGGACCGGCGACAGGTGGCGCAGGAATGCCCGCCGGTCGGTGAGGTGCGCCATCGATCCGAAGAAGCTGAGCCGGCCGGCGTCGCGCAGCGCGACCAGACGGGTGAGGAATAGCCGGCGGAACAGCTTGCCGAGTACCCTCACCGGCAGCAGGAATGCCGGACGCGACGAAATCCACCGGCTTGCGTCCGGCGCGATGCCGCCGCCCGGCACGATCATGTGCACATGGGGATGGTGCATCATCGCCGAACCCCAGGTGTGGAGCACGGCAGTGATGCCGATGCGCGCGCCGAGATGCTTCCGATCTGCCGCGATGGTTAGCATCGTCTCCGACGCGGCGCGGAACAGCAGGTCCTAGACCAGCGCCTTGTTGTGGAAGGCGATGTCGGCGACCTCGGCGGGCAGCGTGAACACGACGTGGAAGTAGCCGACCGGCAGCAGGTCGGCCTGGCGCTCGGCCAACCATGTCCGTGCGGCCGCACCCTGACACTTCGGGCAGTGCCGGTTGCGGCAGGAGTTGTAGGCGATGCGCCACTGGCCGCAGTCCTCGCAGGCCTCGACGTGACCGCCAAGGGCCGCGGTGCGGCAGTGCTCGATCGCCGACATGACCTTGAGCTCGGTGAGGCTCAGATGCCCGGCATGGGCGACCCGGTAGGCGGGCCCGGCAGTGCGGAAGATGTCGGCAACCTCGATCGAGGCGCGCACGCTCAGCCGTCGGGTGAGATCCCTTCCGGCTTGAAGAGGCCAAGCTTGTCGAGCGGGCTCGTGACGGTGCGCACCGTGCGGGTGGCAACCTTGGTGTAGAAGGCGGTGCTATTGAGCTTGGCGTGCCCGAGCAGGACCTGGATGATCCGGATGTCGGTGCCGTCCTCCAGCAGGTGGGTGGCGAAGCTGTGACGCAGCGTGTGCGGTCCGACCCGCTTGGTGATGTCGGAGGCCTTTGCCTCGACGACGATGCGATAGAGCTGGCGGGTGCTGATCGGCTTCATCGCATGCTGCCCCGGGAATAGCCAGCCGTCGCGATGCATCACCCCTTGCTGGCGTCCGACCTTCCACCACTGGCGCAGCAACAAGAGCAGGTCTTGCGACAGCATGGCGTTCCGGTATCGCCCGCCCTTGCCGCGCTCGACACGCAGCAGCATCCGCTCGCTGTCGACGTCGGCGACCTTCAGCATCGCCACCTCGGCCACGCGCAAGCCCGCGCCATAGGCGACCGAGAGCGCGGCCTGGTGCTTGAGGCAGGTGGTGGCGTTGAGCAGCCGGGCGACCTCGTCGCGGCTCAGCACCATCGGCAGCTTGCGCGGGTGCGCCAGACGAACGAGCTTGCGCGCCAGATCGGGACGATCGACCGTATGCGTGAAGAAGAAGCGCAGCGCCGACACGATGCTGTTCATCGTCGGCACGGGAACACCGTCGTCCTGCTGCTCGATCTGGAACCGGCGCAGGTCGTCGGTGGTCGCTGTATCCGGCGACCGGCCGAGGAACGTCGCCAGGCGTCCGATGTCGCGGAGATAGTTGCGCTGCGTCTCCTGTGAGAAACGTCGCATGTTCATGTCGTCGATCAGCCGCTGACGCAGTGGACTGATAGGTGCATCAAGAACAGGATAGGGCATGGTCAGGCTCCTTGTTGAAGAAGCCCGTGATGTTCTGCCGCTGCCGAACCACCCTCAAATGCGAGCGCGACGACCGGCTCGTGATCTCTACCTCAACCCCAGGCGCCCTCCCGCGTAGCGGGTTCGTTCGTCGGCCCCATTTTAGACTGCTGTCAGGCCAGAATGCTATTGATCATGCTCCGGATAAAAGCCGTTTTTGCCCCACGGCATAAGCACGGCGAGATCTCCGCCAGCCTGGTACGGCCCAGTGAGCATGACGCATGTATCGAAATCCTGTCTTAGACCGACTTTGTGCATAGCCCGGCGAATAGAGCGCTGCAGCGCAGCGAACTCGGGCGGATCGGACCGCTTTGCTCTGGCGATGTAATCGCGCGCCGGGCCGCTCAGCTCCCAATACCATTTTTTGCAGAATTCCACGCTGTAGAAGGCCGCGGCGGCAGCAATCTGCCGGCCCTCCTTGGTGTCGGGCTTTATCTTAATCTTGCCGGTTCCATTGTCATCGAAGGGAATGTCCACTTGCCAGCCGACATAGGGCAAAGACATGACGCTGATGTTGGGTGCTGCTTGGAGGTGTGTGGTGGTGGTGCCAAGCACGAAGATGAGGGCGAGCCCGAAGGTGATGCAGATAGCCCTTAGCATTGAAGTCCTCCAAGGAGCACCGACCAGGCGAACTGATGTGATCGGAAACGGTGCGGATTAGGTCGGTTTTGATATGTCTTGGAGCTCGGCATTATCCCGCCTTGATGAACCCAGCGCGCATACGTTCGAATTGATCAGCGTCGATGGCACCGTCGTCGCGCAACTTTTTAGGCGTTCCAGCCGATTGAGCATGTCCTCGCTTGGCAATCGCGAGACCGGCGGTGACAGCGGAGCGACGTTCTCAAAACGCACCCATACGACGTCATTGGCGGTCAGGTTGAGGCCGGATTCACCGCCGTTGGTTCCTCTTGGGTCAGCAGTGATGTGGAGGGCCTTGCAGGCCCAGATCAGGCAGCCGAACCAAACGATGCCCGTGGCCCCGAGAAAGGTGTTGAGCAGGAAGATCACCCATCGGTTCGGGTGACGCCGCAGGAAGGCAATGATGGTCGGAATGAGGAAGATGAGTGTTGCGACCAGCAGAAGCGTAAGCAATTCGGATTGCGTATCGTTCATATCAACCTTGTGGTGCCGGGTGCGTTTGGAGGCGCGAGGTTCAGCCTGCTCACCCGTCAATGACGAAAGCGAGCTCTCCCGCGAAACCCACCACCGCGCAGCCGAGCCAGAGCCATAGATAGCGCCAGCCGCCGCCGACGATTGCGGCCCTTCGCCAAAAATACCCGACCGGTGAGAGCAGCACGAAAGGCGTAATCCATCGGTTGCCTGGATTGAGCCCTTTGCGATTGAGCTGCCTGACATCGAGGATGCAGGCAACGATGATGGCCAGCGTCCACCACAGCTGAGTGGCGTTGTTGAAGTCGCCGGCGCTTGGATCAACTTTGGCTGCCTTGGCGGTGACATCGACAAGCAGCATTGCCAGCGGTGAGAAGGCAATCACCTCAGCATAATACGAGCTGATACCCGGCGCCTCCGCGTTTTTGCGCGCAGCAGAAGGTTGAGGGACTACCACCGAGGGCGCCGGGCTTGGCTGCGCGCCAGGAAGAGGTGGCGGCAAAGGCGGTAGGGTAACAGAAACGCTGTCCTTGAATTTTGTCTGGCTAGCCGGCGTCCACTCCGAGCCGAGGGCAGCCGACCATACCCGCGCTTCCAGTGGCAGAAAGCGATTCGCAAACATCGTCGCCAAGTCTGCCTCCTTGATCGGCCCGCGCTGCGTTCCGTTTTCTTCATAGTACCAGTCAGTCATGCGTCCCCCGAGGTGATTTCAAATGGGCTGGATTTGCCGCTGAGAAGCGACGGTCGGCGAATGACGAGTATACTCCGTGGAGTACTCTGCAACTGGCTGTTGTACGTCTCATGGACATACGCCAGCTTTTTGCCCGGAATCTTCGCGCGGCCCGAGAGGTAAAAGGGGCTCTCGCAGGAGGCGCTTGCCTATGAGGCAGGGCTCGATCGAACCTATATCAGCTCGCTCGAGCGCGGCCGCTACTATGCGAGCCTGAAGGCGATCGAAAGGATCGCCAGGGTGCTGGAGCTCGATCCAGCCGAATTGCTGCGCAAGGACGAGGCATCCGCGCGAAGCCAGTGACGACTTGCGACAGGCCTGATCGAGTGTATTGGCGCCGCTCTGCTTGCAGTTTACCGACGGCAGTGTTCGCTCGCACAACAGGTTCATTGTGGCCGCGCCTCGCTAGCGAAGGCGGTCATGGCCTCTCGCCACATTGAGAGGATCTTTTCGACCGCCTCTCCGCTCAGATGGGCGAGCGGAGCAAGGGCAATGGGTTCGACTTGATCGGCCGTAGTGCTAAGGGCGTGGAGTATCGCTACCAAACCCTCAAGCGTTCTGAGCTCCGGCTCGATGTCGAATAGATGCTGGCGAACTACGTCGATTGCGACTTTGTCTTCTGACTTGTCTCGTTTCCTGGCCATCGTGGGTCTCGCTTCGTCACGAGACCAATGCTTGCTAATAGTAGGAAGTCCAGTCGGATTTATATCGAAACCTCGGTATTATTGTAAAAATATCCAACCAGATGCGCAAAGGTCAGTACTGAACATGCGCTCGGAACCTGAGCGCCGTCGTCAAAGCGATCGAATGTATGGAGCGAGTTTTGCTCGTATGCATTTGTATATTCTTCGGCGTGCCTATGAGCGTATATTAACTGCCGGCAGGCGTTGACGATAACCCTGTTTGTCTCTTATTCAGAAATGAACAAATGTATCGCAAGCAAATCCTGCAACCAAAGGAGCCGGCCGTTGTCTGACGAAAGCCAACCCAATCTGATCGAACTCACGGCCGACATTGTCTCAGCCTATGTTCAGAAGAACGCCCTGCCGGTTGCGGGTCTGCCCGATCTAATTGCGAATGTGAATTTGGCTCTCGCTCAAATCAGAAACCCCGCTGCCTCGGAACAAGAGGCGCAGAAGCCAGCGGTTAATCCGAAACGGTCTGTGTTCCCGGATTACATCGTCAGCCTGGAGGACGGCAAAAAATACAAATCTCTCAAGCGCCACCTCCACACGGCCCACGACATGTCGCCGGAGGAGTATCGTGAGAAGTGGGGCTTGCCTAAGGACTATCCAATGGTCGCACCGAACTATTCGGCGGCGCGCTCTGCCTTGGCAAAATCGCTAGGGCTTGGGAAGAAAACAACGTCGGTTTCCAGGAAGAAGGCAGCGACGAAGCGGAAAGCCAAGGTATAGATCTGTTTGACTAGGTCCAATCTACATTCAGGATTCTCAACGCGGTTTGGCGTTGATTCATTGCGTTCCGAGGGTTCTGATTCGGAGCGCGACGGATGGCCAAACGGTACGAACTGACGAACGTCCAGTGGGCGCGC
>NZ_RZSN01000175.1:0-11932 GCF_003997315.1 Mesorhizobium sp. M1A.F.Ca.IN.020.04.1.1 | reverse complement strand
GGTCGGGACCCCGTAAGAAAAGCTGGGCTCCATCCAAAGCTTGTCCATTTCGCCTGTGGAGTCGAATGCGATCCGATAGTTCAGATTCGGGAATTTTTCGGTCAACCAAGCGTCCAACGTGCTTCGGGCCTCGTCGGCCGTTGGAGCGTCTTCAGAAGCCGCGACTCCGACGATCTCAACGCCGTTGTCCTTGTATTTCTCCTGCAGCTGGATCAGATGGGGCATCCCGTCCACACATGGGCCGCACCAAGTTGCCCAAAATTCGACTATGCACACTTTGCCGGGCTCAAAGCTGGTGAGGGGCTCGCCACGCAGCCAGTTCTCGACTTTAATCGAAGGAGCCGGGGACTCCATCTGCAATACCACGTTGCGGTCCAAAGCTATTTCCAAAGGTTTCTGCACGAGCTGGTTTCCTCTCAGAGACGGCACACGGGTTCAGGGAGGAGCGGATCGCTCGTCTTGCCCCATTGAGTGCAGTCACAGTCACTCAGTCTCAAAAACCATGCCAACGCGCTCAGCGCGCAGTTAGCGCCCATTGCTTCGAAAAACCTCGACAGTGCCCAGATGTTGGTTGTAATGAACCTGACATTTGTCTGACGCTGTCAGCTTTTGGACACGCGATCACGCGCTTCGTGCCGCCAGAAGGCCAGGCCGAGCTCTGTGTTGCCAGCGGTCGCTTCGATGATTGTACCGCCCCGCGCGAGCTGGCCACGCTGTTCGGCATTAACGATCATCGACAACGCAATGCGATCCTTGATCGATCCGCCGGGATTCTGGCTTTCGAGCTTGACGAAGAGACGACACCTGCCGGTATCGAAGCTCTTCAGTTCGACGACCGGCGTCTCCCCAATCAGATCGAGCACTGACGCAAATGGCGGACGCAGGCGAGAGGACGCCTTTGTCGACGGTCGGCGGAACATCTCGAGGCTCATGCGGCTGCGGTCTCCAGAATGTCGGCATAGTGCCGTTGCGCAGCATCGGGATGCGAGCGCAGTCGGCTCTTCAGCAGTTGCGGAACAGTGGATTGTCGGGGTCGCTGGCGGGGGACCCGCTTCGGCAGCCGTTCAGGCGGCAGGTCAAGAAACCGTATGTCGGCATCAAGCAGCGCGCCGAAGAAGAAGGGAATCGAAACAGTGCCCTTCGAAAGACCCAGGGCAACGGAAATCATTGCATCGGGCGAGTTCATGCGCCTGAAGCAGCGCTGCCTGCAACTGCTTCATAGCGACAGGCGGGCGAGACTCTAGCGAGGCTTTCGCCGCTTGGTTGATTGAGGCTCTCGACGAAGCCACTAAGATTCGGCGGCCGATAATAGCTTGCTGCTCATTGGGACGTCGACCAACGCCGGGATTGAGAAAGGCAACCCTGCCCCACAAGGCGGGTGTCACACGTGCGGTGCGTCCGCTCGTCACGCCGGATGGTTTTTGAGACCTGGGTTCACGGCTAATCAGATGCACCCCTGTCGTCGTTTCGGTGCAGGCCGCCAGGGGGGCGTGTTGCAGCAGCTTGCAATTAGTTTCGCCAGTACGGGGCGTGCGAGCACGGGGCTGCACAATGAGATCATATGCCGGCGTGGGGACCAAGGTGTGGCGCAGCCTTAGAGAACTCAACACCGAGACCGGAGCAACGGAGACTGCTCTTTCGTCGAGCCAGTTTAAATTAGAACATTCTTTCTATAGTTTACGTCAATTATCCTGTTCGATAGCTCTGTCGACTAGCGATGAGACTTTTCAACGCAGCGCGGACATCCGCTGGCCGGATGTGACTTGCTATCCCTTTCAAGATCAAACAGGAGAACCCATGAGCAATCCAGTCCTTGTCAACCGGACCATTCTTGACTCCGACGTTGTACCGCTGACCAGCCGTGTCGGAGCTGAAATCAGAGGCGTTCGCCTTGGCGGAGACCTTTCGGACGCAGCGATAGCAGCCATCAACCAGCTTCTTCTAAAACACAAGGTGATCTTCTTCCGCGGCCAGGAGCACCTCGACGATGCGGAGCAGGAATTGTTCGCGCGGCGTCTGGGTAACCTTGTACCTCATCCCACGCAGGGGCCGGCAGCCGGCACGGCCTCAATCCTCAATCTCGATTCCGGCCGTGGCGGTGGCAGGGCAGACCAGTGGCATACCGATGTGACTTTCGTCGATGCCTATCCGAAATTCTCGGTCCTACGTGGCGTCGTCATTCCGGCGGCGGGGGGCGACACGATCTGGTCCAACACGCACGCCGCGTACGAGAATCTGCCGGCGCCGCTCAAAATATTGGCGGACAATCTGTGGGCTATTCATAGCAATGCCTACGACTACGCAGCCGTGCGCCCGCGCGCCACAGCCGAAGAGAAGAGGCACTTCGAGGAAGTCTTCACATCGACGATCTACGAGACCGAGCATCCGGTCGTGCGCGTCCATCCCGAAACCGGGGAGAAGTCGCTGCTGCTCGGCAATTTCGTGCAGCGCCTCGTCGGCCTTTCCAAGAGCGATTCCGCCAAACTCTACGAGGTGTTCCAGTCCTACGTCACTGCCCCGGAAAATACCGTGCGGTGGCGCTGGCAAGTAAGCGACGTCGCTATCTGGGACAACCGTGCTACCCAGCATTATGCGGTCAACGACTATGGCGACCAGCACCGGGTTGTGCGTCGCGCTACGGTTGACGGTGACGTTCCGATCGTCGTCGACGGTCGCCGCAGTATAACCCGTGTCAAGGCAGCCAAGCCGGCGGCGAAGGCAGCCTGACCGTCTGAACAGGGTAAAGATGAAAACTTCGTATCGCCGCGGCCATATCGCGCTGCTTAACCGCCCCACAAAGCCTTATGATTTCCGAGAAGCAAGGCGAGTTGCGGGCTCGAGGCTTGGCCCGAAATCGAGGTCCTGCAGCGTGGCGCATGGCTCGAGTCGCTGCTCGTGGCCCCGCTGCAGCGGTACAGGTCCCCCACCGCCCCACCATCTCGCCCGCCCTGCACCTCGGATAGCGATCATTCACCGTTTGTTCATTATGATAGCGCACGATCATAACTGGACATGCTGGTAGCTCGTACATGCCTGAAGGCCCTGCGCGCCGACCCAGCGCCGGGGCCTTTTTACTTCCGCAAAATCGATTCCAGCAACGCGGGCACTTCGCAGGATGTCGCAATCCCGCGCTTGCGATGATACGCCGTACAGCGAATTGCGCGAGTCAAACGAATTTGGGTTCCTCAAATATAGAATCGTCGATACCGATCCTGATGGATCGAGCCTCGACGACGAAGTCAACCATCTTCAAACGGAATTATTCAACATTGCCGAGAGCTCCCGGTGTGCCGTCGAAGCCGACATTCGGGAGGTCAGCGGTCACCAACGATCATGGTGATCGCCAGCATCTTTCGTATTCACATGACCGTCGGCCTGGTACTTTCCCGAGGCCATGACATGAGTGGGTCTTCCAAGCACCGATTTGGCCCGGTAGGATTTGCAGGGGGCGCGGACAAGCGGATGAACAAACGGAATGATGCTGGAAAACTGCGCGCCTGCTGGGATTTAGCCGACCGTCGATAGGAACATAGCCCTGGTCGACGGCTTTCTGAAGGGCAAGAGTTTCGCCGACCTGGCTCAGGAACATGGCTTGTCGACAACGAGGGTGCGCCAAATCATCGAGAAGGCCGATCGGCTCGTGGGCGGCGGCATTCAGACCAAGACTGAAACGTCCAACGCCTCGCCTCGATCCGATTTCATGGTCGACTATCCCTATGTGTGCAAATTGGCCGAGAAGCACCGGCTGGGTAGCGTCACGCCGCATCATTCTTTGCGGAGCTGGAGCGCGCGGGATCGCTGGAGCGGCTGGTGAAAGCGGTTGCCGGGGCGCACGCCAACAACAACACGTGAGCTGGCGCCTCGTGTGGCAAAAGGAGAGGGCGAGAGCCCATGGCCTGCAATGAAGCGATCAAGCATTGCGATCGTGGAACCAAGCTGCCCAGTCGACCATCCGGACCGCGGCCTTCAATGCCAGCTCGCCTTGGAATCGGCCTTCCAGGAATTGGCTGAGCGCGCAGCGGAATCCGGCTGGACCGAGGAGATAGCCACGCGCTCCTCGAACTCGCCGGCGCGCGCCTCAGGAGCGACTCCGCCAATCACGAGACTGAGAGGACGATTAATCGTGCCAGGGCAACGAGAGAGCGGCAGGTTCAAGAAGCTTCGCCTGACCCGATAGGAACGTCGCTGCGCCAATAAAATTGGCGGTGAAGGCTGACCGCGGCCGAGTCGGGCAAGCGAGCGAAGTGCTGAAATAAGGGCGTGAGAATCCAAGACATCGTTTGTAGAGAGCATCGAGCTTCGCGAGATTGTGGTACAGGATCGACCGCAGGTGTTCTCGGAGCGCTCGCAGAACCCGGGATTCTTCCGCGGCACCCGCCAAGGCGAAGAACGGTCAGAGTTGCACGATAACGCTTAAAAGCGAGCCTTCCTCCGAAAGTCTGCGCGCGCAGTTCCACGGTCCGATGCGCTTTCATAGCTATTCCAATCGCCGCGCCCATTCTCTCCCGGATCAGGTCCAGCGGGTCTGCAGTGCATGCGCCCCCAAAGTGGACGCCATTGGGCCGGGTGAACCGGGCTCGATTGCGCGCCGAAGGCCCGTTCCAGGCCCGGAAATCCGGGTCCGTCAGGGCGAGCGCGTGCGGGTCGAGGTAGAGAACGGCCTTGCCGAGAAAACGACCGTGCACTGGCATCGCGTGCGTGTGCCACATGCCATGGATGGCGTGCCTCACCTCACGCAGAAGCCGATTGGAGCGGGCGAGCGCTTCGTCTACGAGTTCGACGCCGTCGACGTCGGCATCTGCTGGTATCACCCGCACCAGCGGAGCTTCGAACAGGTCGGGCGCGGACTTTATGGTCCGCTGATCATCGAGGAACCGAAGGCGGTGCGGGCCGATCGCGAGGTGACCTGGATGCTCGGTGACTGAGGGCTGACGAAATCTGGCGCAATCAGCGAGGATTTCGGCAACCGGCACGACATTCACCACAATGGCCGCGTCGGCAACACGGTTACCATCAATGGCCGCGTGCCGGATACCTTTGCGGTCAGAAAGGGCGAGCGCATCCGGCTGCGGCTGATCAACGCCGCCAATGCACGCATCTTCAGTCCCGACTTCACGGGTTTTCAGGCCGGCCGTCATCGCGCTCGACGGCCAGCCGGTGACGCCACACGCGCCGGAGGCGGGTGGTGCTGGGTCCCGCAATGCGCACCGATCTGATCCTCGACATGACGGGCAAGCCGGGCAGCCGGCTTTCGATCTTCGACCAGTTCTACGAGGGGCTGGAATATGAGCTCGTCGATCTTGTTTATTCCGACACTCCGCTTAGGGCACGTGTGCCTGATTGGCCGCTGACCCTGCCGACCATTCCGCTGCCGGAGCCGGACCTCGATACAGCGTCCCGCAACGAAGTCGTCTTCACCGGCGGCATGATGGGCGAGATGGTCGCGCAGGACATGGGTGAAAGCATGGGTCCGGGCGCATGATGCAGGACGATAAATTCCGGCACCGCCTGGTTCATCAACGGCGTCGCCGCCGACGAGGCCAATCACGACATGAAGCCGGGGCTGACGCTCTTGCGGAATAAGAGCCACGTCATCGCCACGACCAACGCAACCGCGTGGCATGATCCGATCCATCTGCACGGCCATTCCTTCCGGGTGATTTCCCGCAACGGCCAGCCCACCCCACGTCGCGAATGGCAGGACACGGCGCTGGTTTCGCCGCGCGAGAAGGTCGACATCGCCTTCGTCGCCGACAATCCCGGCAATTGGATGTTCCACTGCCACGTTCTCGAACACCAGGCGGCCGGTCGCCTGACCAGTCCACAAGCCGAAGGAGAAGCAAAAATGTCCAATACCCTGATAGCTCTTGTCCTCGCCTCGATCCTGTCAGGCGCCGCTCCGGCGTTCGCCGGCGAAAGGACGTCACGCTCTACAAGAACCCGCAATGCGGCTGCTGCGAAGGTTATGCCGGCTATTTGCAGGAAACGGCTTCGCTGTCACCGTCAAGGCCGACGCACGACCTTTTCGCCATGAGCCGCGAAGAGGGCATTCCGCCGGAAGCCGATGGCTGCCTTCTCTCGTTCATCGACGGCTATGTGGTGAGCGGCCATGTGCCGGTCGGCACGGTCAACAAGCTCTTGACCGAGCGGCCCGACATCAAAGGGCATGACGCTGCCCGGCATGCCGATGGGCTCCCCCGGCATGAGTGGCACGAAGGAAGCGCCCTTCGAGATTCTCGAAATCCGGAAGTCTGACGGGACCGGCGGCGTCTACGCCACGGAATAGGAGGCTTCGATGATGGAATGCATGAGCGGCATGATGATGTTCGGCATGGGCCTGGTGTGGCTGCTTGTCGTCGTCGTGCTCGTCCTCGGGACGGCCGCGCTGATCAAGTACCTGTTCTCCAGCGGCGGCAAAGGAGAAGGGCGTCGGTCCTCTTATCGATGCGTGGCCGCGGCAGGCCTCGGATTGGTCTGGACATTGCCTTGGCTCGCCAACTGGATGGCCGGTGGCGGCGCCCCGGCCGCGGCGATAGCGCTAGGCAAGACGGTTTTAGCCAGGCGAAGGTCAGCGCGATTGGAAAGCCCGCTGCCTTCGGGACGCATGCCGGCGCCGGGACCGGCCGCGGTCGTCGGCGGCGGCTACCAGAGCGACATGCCGGGCTTCGGGAATGTCCTCACCGACGAGGAGATCCGGGCCGTTCTGGCCTTCATCAAAAGCACATGGCCCGAGCGGGAACGCGCCTATCAGGCAGATGAGCCGCCGGGAGCGGGAGCAGACACAGTGAGACCAATCCTAGCCGCGGACCCCTCGAACGCCCCCAACCGGAATGCATTGTCCATGAAAGCGAAACCGTCGCTTGCGATTCAATTTCTGGCGCTGATCCTCGCGACCTCCGCGCTGGCCCACCATCCGGGCGCCGATCTCGACAAGATGAGGGACAGCGCGGAGAGGTTCTTCCAGGCGATCGACGAGCAGGCCGCGCCGCCTTTCGAACTGGCCGACGCGGACGGAAGGGCCGTCCGCCTTTCCGATTTCTCCGACAAGATCGTGGTGCTCTACTTCATGACGAGGTAACCTTGGAAGAAGAAGGCGACGGCCACTGGCGGCAGGATGGCAAGCACGCTGGCCGCAAAAAGCGGCCCATACTCATAGAAGCGGGCCGGTTCTGTCGCAAATCGTGCTTTTGGCCACAACTGGACGCTTTCGCGCGCTTATGGACCAGCTCACATGTCCAACAACGCAAGCAGATGACAGGGCTCGACGTGCCCCGGGGTGGCGCCCTACTTCCACGCTCGCACTGTCACACTCCCGCCGAAAGGCGGGTTTAGTGAGTTATGGCAGTGACTGTGCCACCAGTCCAAACGTCGAGTTTCGCGGCAACTTCGACGCTTTCCTTAGCTGACTTGCCCAAAACCAGCGCGGCCAAAGCATACTGCTTGCCGCTCCCGATGGCATAATATTCACCTTTCACGGGATCACTTGGCAGCCAATTGCCGTCCAACAATACGGCTTCCCCATTTTTGCGCACTATCAGCGCCTCAAATTCAAAATTGTCGTCGTTGCGCGGCACAGGAATATCAGAAACATCCATGCCCTTCTCAACCCAGTCTCGAACGGCCTTTGGAATACCCAAGGACGAAGAGGAAACGCCGATGAGTGTGCCGTCGCATAAGCGAAACACCTTCGTTTTCTCACCGACGGATACTGAGTCAAAACCCAAGGCTCGGCCGTCGCCAGCCATGGTTCCGTTCCTGTAAGCTATTGTTGTCATTGGCACCCTTCTATCGCTACATCAAACTTCAGGACCTTGCGCATGTCCCCTGTGTCAAGGTCACTGACCGACGGCCTATTTGCCTGATACACGATACAGGCTGCGCTCCTTGAGTTCGCGCACGGGTGGCCGTCATCTTGCCGCCTTCGCGCAATGCCTTGAACAGGCCGAGTCTGTCCCCCAGCGGGAATGACAACCACCTCCATGTCGTTGAAAAGCAGGAAATCCGTCACTTTGCCTCGTCGGTAACGGGCGGAGCCGGAGCGGTCGTCACCGGGCAAGCGCGGTCGCAGTAGGTATCCTGGGCAGCCCGTCAGACATGGATGGCTCCGGTTGTGGTGACGGGGAGGGCGATAAGCAAGTTCGGGCCAAGTGATTGTTCCGCGGCTGTATGTTTTGGTGAGGTGATCATGCGACTTCTTGTTGGTCGGTCACGTGTTTGCGGATAACCAGCATGCGCTGTGCCAAATGAGAAAACCATTTAAAGTCAATCCAGCAGATCTGACTGTATTCCGACATTGTCGGAAATTGGACATCGCCGAACGCGAGCGCTCGGGGCTTGTGATGATACTTGGGCGTGCTGCTTCGGAGGAGGGATGCGCCTCGTACCGGCCGCGAAGCCTTCCTGCATTTAAGGCGCCAGATCAATTGAACGCGCATACCAGTCAGCCGTCCCGTCGTTTAGTCCAAATGGCGATCCATCTCAGCGCGCTCACGCCATCCACCTTTCTGCGCGACCCAAGCTAAACACGCTCGGCGATGATTAGGATACCTACTACATCTGGACCCGCCCGGCCTTGCTCGCCTGCGAGACTTGAGGCGTTCGTCGATCGGATAGAGGTTTCGATTCAGGAGACGTGCTTCGTGATGCGGCCATGATAGGCCGGTCCCTCACCGACTGCCGCACGCTCGGAAGAAGCCAAGGTAGGCGACAAGCCTCTGTGGATCGCTGAAGCGCCGAATGTTGCCGATTGCCGCGGCAACGTTCGCACCCACGGTGACGTCGGAGGCAACGTCATCAGGCGACGGATTGTCGGATCCTAGTGGGCACCACCGCGATATCCGCCTCGACCACCGTCAACGCCTCGTTGATCTGATTGATCAAGCCGAGGTGGCACTCGATGGCGGCGCGCTCAAGGAGCAGCATGAGTTAACACCTACTCCTAGCGCCGCTCCTGGAGTCCTATTTCCGCCGGCGCCTGACGAAGCAGCGCAATGCGACTCCCGCGACCGTGGCCAGCTATCGCGATGCCTTGCGCATGCTGATCCTCTTTGCCGCCGCCCGATTGCGGAAGAAGCCGGGGGCGTTGGCGCTCGAAGAGCTGATCGAGATCTCGTTCTCGCTTTTCTCGACGAACTCGAGGAGAAGCGGAACAATTCCGTCACCACGCGCAACGCCCGCTTGGCCGCGATCCGATCTTTCTTCCGCCACGTCGCTGCCGCCGACCCGGCATCCTTCGGCGTCGCCCAACGCGTGCTGACGATTCCCATTAAACGGACGCACATTGACGTGACGTACCACCTCACCACGGCCGAAGTGGACACCCTCATCGCGGCGCCAGATCCAAAGACGCCCCGTGGTCGGCGCGACCGAGCCTTTCTGCTCTTTCTTGGCACGAACCGGCGCCCGGGCCTCCGAAGCCACCGGCGTCAACGCAAACGACCTTCAGTTGGAGCGGCCGCACCCACAAGTGCTGCTGCGCGGCAAAGGGCGTAGAGACCGCGTCGTCCCCATTGCTAAGGACCCGGCTGCGGGCGCTGACATCCTTGTTGAGCGAGCGCGGGATCGCCCATCACGAGCCGCGACCGATATTCCTCGGCGCCCGCAACGAGCGCCGGGCCTACCAGACCGGCTTTGGCCGACAAGCCCATATCGCCGCACATCTTCCGGCACTCCCTCGCCATGAAGCTTCTCCAGTCCGGCCTGGACCTTTTGACGATCCAAGCCTGGCTCGGGCATGCACGGGTCGCCACGACCCACCGCTATGCCACAGCGGATGTAGAGATGATGCGCAATGGACTCGAGAAGGCGGGCGTCACCGGCGATCACGGCGTGCGTTTCCGACCAAATGACTCCGTTCTGCAACTGCTGAACTCCATCTGAATGTTTATGTGGCGGAGGCAAGCTGGGTTTGGCCGGTCCGAAGGGGTCAGGGCGGCTCCGCCACATAATCTCGCCCGACGCATAAATGCGGATCCCGGCCCAATGTCTCCTGAACCTGCAGAGCGAGACGCTGCATTCCGCGACGCATATCGGTCCGGCCCACCGCCAACCAGATCCGCACCTGGCTCGGGACCGGGATCATGAAACGCCCCGCGCCTTCACCATCGCCGCTGCCAGTGTTGGCGGCGTGGTCAGTGGAATCCGCAGCCGCACCTTGCCGGCGACCTCCAGCTCGATCACCACTGGCGGCGGGAGCGGCTGGGCGCGTTCGTCAAGAACGTCTTCAGTTGCCGGCTGCCCGGTCTCAGGTCGAAACAGCTCGTTGCGCCAGTATCGGCTGCTGGGCGCGACGCTGTTCGCTGTGTCACAGGAAGAAAGGAAGGTCACCTTGGAGCTCAGGTCAGTCGCCCCTCGGCTTTTTGCCTATGGCGGCAAAGGGCTCAAGCAAGCCCGAGCTTTTTCCTGAGCTCGGCGTTTTCTTTCCGGAGCCGGTCAGCGAGGAGCTTCTTCAGACGGGCGTTCTCTTCTTCAAGCTTCACAAGATCCTTGAGCTCATCGCTCTGTGTTGTCTGCCCAGCAGCCCTTTTCCAGTGATAGTACGTCTGTTCCGATATTCCAGCGTTCTGAACGGCTGCCTTGATACTCTCTCCCCGTCCGATCTGCTTCTCGATCTCGCCGAGCTTCTGGGCACGCTCGTTCTCAGAGTAATTTCTCCGCGCTGCCCGGACTGTAGGCGAAGCGATCGCTTTAGATGAAGACGCCTGAAGAGCCGAGCTGGCGGCTCTGGTTCGTATAGCACCTGCGCGCTGCGCGGTCCGCTTCCGCGTCTTCGGCGCCTTTATATCGGGTGTCTGTTCCTTCACGGGCACCTCGCCTGCTGCCTGGGTTGCCTCAGTTTCCTTAAGGTTGGACATCAGAAACTCCCTGCGATTTCAAACATCTATTCTAGCACGCAGCATCTAGAACTTATGGGCTTTGTCAACTGCGGCCACAAAACCGTGCTCGCCAATGTCGCCGTCCGACGCGTTAACATGATGCCAGTAACTGCGGCAATGCAATCGGTTCGCAATCCGCAACAAAGAGTATCGGCTGGATGTGCACGACGCCCCAGTCTCTGAAACAGCGTAGCCGCCCGGTAAGAGCCGCTTTCAGTCTGCCTTAGAAACAAGGTGGTCGGTCGCCACTCCCGCGCATACTATCCGTCTACTCTTGCTCCTCGCACGGCGCCAGGTCCTCGTCATCGATGCCGGGCAGCGTCGCAGCGGCTAAGCCAGCCACTCGCATTGCTCCCTGACAGGATGGTGCCGATCCTGCTGAGATCGCATGCTGGCGCGACGTTGCTTTGCGGCCACCGTCGCGCCTGCCCGTGAACTGTTCGCGCCTGTGCTCATGCTCGCCTTGACACCCTCGATGGGTCCATCCGGGATGGTCAACCATCCGGAACATAGCGGGCAGGCGGGCATCTTCACCAGCAGTCTCTGTGTCGCTCTCGTGGCGGCAAACAAGATCGAGGCTGGCAGGGTGATGATCAACGGTCCTCGAACCATCGATTTTGATCGCGGTGGCCGTTCAGTGTGTTCAAACACGAGGCGCCGTTAGACGGCACCGCAGCATCATAGCGAAGTGCCATGCAGGACGACTCCCTGCAGCATCGTCTCGCGCAGCCAAACACTTGCCGGATCACTGTTGTGAACGGCCGGACGTTTGACGGCCTGTGACGCGAAAAGGCAGCGGAAGATCTAGCATTTATGGGGGAAATGTTTTTTCGGAGTGCTTGACCCGCAGGAAGGGCATGACTGCCTATCGCCCGACCCGGCAAGGCCGCACTCATGACCGGCTGGGCTCGGATCCTGCATGCCGCGCCCGTGAGGTTACTTGTCGGAAGTGCGTCGAGCACAACGACGAGATGTAGTTCACGATCTTTGAAACGCGTGGTCAACTATCCAAAGTGTGGATGCCTTTCATCGAAACAAACGATTTCATCAATGTTGTG